>QHXE01000141.1 GCA_003222835.1 Acidobacteriota bacterium
GGCAATTTTCACGACTTGAAGTTGCTACCCGCCATTGGTCTTTTATGGAGGAACTATGTTCGAGTTAGACGGGGTGCGCAAATCCCTACTAGTTGGGATATTTGTGCTGACGGGGCTGGTGTGTGTGCAATCTGCCCAGGCTCAAGGCCCAACTCCGGGGCAGAGCGTCAACATGGTTTCAGGAATCACGTGGCCTGACGGCGATCCTTTCTTGCAGCGGCAGAATGAGCCCTCGATTGCCGTGTCCACTCGCAACGCTTGTCACCTTCTGGCTGGGGCAAACGACTATCGGACCGTGGATCTTAATTTCTTCGCGACGGGAGAGACCGGAGACGCCTGGCTGGGACTCTTTAAGTCGTTTGATTGCGGCGCGAGCTGGCAGAGCACGCTACTACCCGGATATCCCCTGGACAAGACGCCGGAAGGAATAGGTTCGCCACTGAAGAAGTGGAATGCTGCGTCTGATCCGGTCGTCCGCTCCGGCCCCAGCGGCTTCTTCGGGTATAGCGGTATAGCTTTTACTCGCGGTACCAATCAAGGGCAAGTCTTTTTCAGCCGATTCTTGGATCTCAACAACAAAGAAAACGGAAGCGCGGCTACAGGGGCGGTTAACACTAACGCAGATCCCATCCGTTACCTTGGCACCAGCGTGATCGCGACGGGAAGCGCACGCCGATTCCTGGACAAGCCCTGGATGGCCATCGATATCGTGCGTGGCGGCGGGGGGTGCACCCTGCAGGTCCCGCAGCCGCCACCGAACGGAGTGGTGACGCAGTCCGTCGCCGTGGGAAATATCTACGTTGCTTTCACCGCGTTTAACTATAGCCAGGTGGGCGTTCTCCTTTCCAGTCAGATTCTTTTCAGCCGCTCGAGCGATTGCGGAACTACGTGGAGCACGCCTATCATCCTGACTGCAAACGATGATGACAACGACAGCCTCAACCAGGGGCCGACCATCGCGATCGATCCCAGGACCGGATTTGTTTACGTTGCGTGGCGGAGGTTTGCTACAGCGAACCACCGTGATGCCATCGTGGCTGTAGCGTCGATCAGCGGAGGCCATTGGTTTACGCCAGCGGTGCCTGTCATCACTCTGCCCCGGTTCGATCCGAACCATCCCCTTACAGGTTCCAATGGTCCATTCTCATTCTTCGACCAAGGCACGTCCGGCACCTCCATGCGCACCAATGCGTATCCGAGCTTGGCCGTTGCTGATAGCGGCAGTCAGGGGATTCCCGGGCAAATTTATCTTGCTTGGTCGCAGCGTGGTGTAGGGCCGAACGGGGAAGCTAGAATCATGATGGTGGCCTCACCCACCACTTTGACTTGGCCAAAGCCTTTCCCCATCGATAACGGACCGCTGTCCGATGATATCGGGAACTCGTTTGCCCGCGGCCATCAATTCATGCCGCAACTAGCCTTTTCCGGCGGCAAGTTAGTAGCGGTCTATTACGATCAGCGTATTGACCACACGCGCGGTTTCTACACGCCAAATGTTCCTTTTCAGCCGGATCCTAGCGACGGGAGGCTTTACAAGGAAGATCGCGTCCCTGAAGGCGAGTTGCCTGCAAATCCAGGAGCGGTCTTTACATCGTTCTTCGATGACTGGGGACTGACGCAACGACGCCACACAATCGAAATGATGTTGAGCCAGGCCGTGCCGGGTCCCGTTCCAGCCTTCAGGCCAGCAATTCGAGTGTCGCAATACATATTTGGCCTTCGTGGGGATGTCTCGAATCCATCCCAGCTCCAGCAGCTCCAGGAAAACCCGCCGAACCTGCCGCTTTTCGCTAATGGATCTGTGCCATTCTTTGGAGACTACATTGACGTCGCTCCCCTGATGATGGTGCCGACGCCATCAGGAGGATGGATTTTCAACACTGACGCAAACCCCAACCAAGCGCCGGTGTTTTATGTCGCCTGGACTTCAAATCAGGACGTGCGCCCACCTGTCGATGGCAATTGGAAGCACTACACCCCAGTGGGTGCCGGAGGGCCGAGCGTCTTCGACCCAACGCAACCTAGACCCAATTGCGTCTCCGGCCAAGAGGGAATGCGCAATCAAAATATTTACGCTAGTCGTGTAACACAGGGATTGCTGGTCTCTTCGCCGCAGACTCTGAAACCTCTCAGCCCAACCTTGCAACGCACATTTGTTGTGCTGGTCCAGAACTTGACACCCGCCAACAGGACCTTCCATATGACGATCGCGAACCAGCCACCGGGCGGGTTCGCTTCCTTCACCGCCGGAATCAATAACCCTGGTGCTCCTGTGACGCCACCATTGCCGGTTACCGCGGCTCTGGATGTCGACATTCCGCCTTATTCCGGTATTACGCGGCCCGTTTTCGCAGTGTCCAGCAGCCGCCTCGCGAACATCACCGTAAATGTTGTCGAGACAACGCCAGCACCCGTCAATAGCGGCTTGGCGAGTTTTGTTGCATTCAATTCCGATCCATCGAGTCCGCTGACATTACTCAATCCTGACGGGTCAACCAGCGGAGATGTCGGGATTGTAGAAATCTACTCGCCGAGTACCACGGACCCGACAATTTTTAATCCGAACGCGCCCAATCCGAACGCACCCAATCCCAACGGACCGAACACAGGTCTGAGCAACCCGAACGCACCAAATCCCAATGCACCCAACCCCAATGCCCCAAATCCGAATGCACCGAATCCAAACGCGCCCAATCCCAACGCACCAAACCCCGACCTTCCAAATCCGAACGCGCCGAATCCTAACGCTCCGAATTCCGTTGTTCCAAACCCGAACGCACCCAATCCCAATGCGCCCAATCCTAATGCGCCGAACACAAACATAACCAACGCTTCGATTTTTGATGCGGCTTATACCGTAACGAATTTAGGCAATACCACCGGTTCTTATCACGTCAAGCTGGTGGGTAATAATCCCGGGAATATTCCGCTGCAATTGACGGTGAACAAGACGTATCAAACTCCGACATCGTCGTCCTATGAGAACCCAACTGGTCCGGCGAGCTGTCAGCTTACGACGGAAAACCACAACAATGTTCAGACGCTAATCAATAACCCGCCGATCGTTTCTCCCGTGAATTTGAACGATCCCGGCATACAAGATCCCAGCTCTGGTAATACAACGTTCTCGCTGTTTCCCGGTGAAACGGCGGTAGTGGTATTGCGCGGCTATTTTGCATCCTATACGGATCCCACCAAGGCTTTTGCCGACTTCAAATCTCTGATCACTCAGATCGCGCCGGTGGTCGTCCCGCAGGCCGCAAATACCAATACGAACACGATCGTGGTTTCCGCTCCGATGTTCATCACGACGAGCGCCTTGCCCGACGCCGTCGTCGGAACCCCATACTCAACGACGCTTAACGCGATTGGCGGGACGCCACCGTACACGTGGAGTACGCCTAGTGGAGGTCTTTCTCCGGCGGCCTTGAACCCCAGCACCGGTGTAATCAGCTTCACGCCAGCGACAACAGGGCTTGTCAACTTTGTCGCGCAGGTGAAAGACTCCAGCAACCCGCAGCGGACCGCAACCCGTTCGCTGACGATTAATTTGGTGCAACCTCTTGCCGTAACCACAGCGAGCCCGCTGGCGAACGCTGCCCAAAGCGCAAGCTATGGGCCAATAGCCCTTTCCGCGGCGGGCGGCACTCCGCCGTATGCCTGGACCCCGGTTGCGGTCAATGGGGTGTCCCTGAACAGCAGAGGTATACTCAGTGGCACACCAGCCGCTGCCGGAACATTCAACTTTACTGCTACAGTTTCCGACGGCGGCTCCCCTAGCCAAACCGCGTCTCAGTTGATGACGCTGAACGTGCTCAATCCTTTCGCATTAACGTTTATCACACAGCCCACCAACACTGTTGGCGGAACGGCCATAAGTCCGGCAGTTACCGTTCGCGCGCTCGACAATTCAGGAGCCGTCGTGCCTGGAATTAACGTCACCCTAACGATTCAAAATAACCCCTCGAACGGAACGCTCTTTGGGACCACTACAACGATGACCAACGAGGTGGGAGTCGCCACATTCTCCGGCTTGCGCATCGACAGAGGAGCGAGCGCTGCTGGCTGTCCCGGCAGTGGATACACTTTACTAGCAACAGCCCCGGGCGGTGCGAACGCGACATCCAATTGCTTCGGCATCACTGGTTTCGCGCCCACTGGAAGTGCGCCAGCCAACAGTCTGGCGGCGGCCCGCATCTCGCCTACTGCCACCCTCTTGAACAATGGCAAAGTTCTAGTTACGGGCGGAACCATTGGTGGTGTCATTAGCGACGCGACCACTCTTTCTACCGCTGAAGTTTATGATCCAGCCGCCAAGACGTTCGCCTCAACAGGCAACATGAATGCGCACCGGTATGGACATACTGCCACGCTGCTTCCCAACGGCAAGGTACTGATTGTAGGTGGAGCATCGACGCAGGCTGCCGAAATCTACGATCCCGCAACCGGAATCTTCACCTCCACGGGAAGCACCAACTTCCCGCGCAGTTTCCATACCGCGACTCTGCTTAACGATGGGACTGTGCTCATCGCGGGAGGCTCGAACACGATGGCTGCGGAAATTTACAATCCAGCGACTGGCGTGTTCGCGGTAACCGGGAACATGACAACGTTGCGGACGTTTCACACCGCGACGCCGCTCAATAATTGCTGCACGCTCACGGGCGACGGTCTTGTCCTAATATCGGGAGGGAGTGGAAGCAGTGGCACGCTGAACACTAGCGAGTATTACGATCCAGAGACGAAGACCTTTACCTTCAGTTCTACGCTGCTCGCGAGTGCGCGCGAAATCCACACCGCCACGTTGATCAACGCAAATGTGTACCAATGCGCTTGTGAGTCCGTGGCTGTTCGAAGGCTTCAATACATTTGGGGTTACACAGCAGGTTGGTGGTCCGCCAACCGCCGCAACATTCACTCTCAATTCCACTGCGTGGATCAGCGAGATTGAGACCTATCACTTCAACAACGGGAACGGCGATGTCCCTGGTACCATCACGCTCCAAGCCTCTGGCGGAGGCATATTCGGTCCTTTCCCAGCGCAAGGATTTTCATCTGCCAGCACTCTGAGCAATCCTGGCACGGCATTTGTAGCAAGCGTCAATTTGCCGATCGGACCGGGGACGTTCACAGTGCAGGACTCTGTTCCGGATACGTGGTCCTTCAACAATGCCTCGAATAACAGGGGTTTCATCAGGGTGACCGGGACTTTCACACCGCCGCAGTTCAGCGGGCTTATTCCAACGCTAAACGTTGCGCGCGCCTACCACACAACAACTCTGCTGCCCAGCGGCTCCGTGCTTGTCGCTGGAGGACAAGGTGGCGCTGCGACCCCAAATCTTGCAAGCGCCGAGATTTTCAACCCTGGAACTGATTCTAATCCGAGCTTCAGTTCGACGGGTAGTTTAGTGACGGCGCGGCGCAGCCACGCGACGGTGCTGTTGCCGGATGGCACTGTTTTTGTCGTAGGAGGAAACGGAAACAGTGGACCGCTGTCAAGTGCAGAGATTTACTATCCGTTCTGACCATTTGCCTGGAGTCAATTTGCGGACCGGCGGCGCGCGTCTGTGACCAGGGGATCGCGATCGGCATTTTGCCTCAGCGCCAAGAAAGTCTTGTACGATTCGTTCGCTGCGGGGCTCTTTAGGCCTTCCTGCGCGCGGCCGATGTAATAGTAGAGCGGTGGAAACAGGCGATAGGTCGGCTGTTCGTCAAGGAACGCTGCAGTAGACTCGCCCCGGCGCTTCAGGCAAGCCTCCAGTTCCGAGTCTGCTTCCGCAAACGCACCTGCATCAAGGTATGCCCGGCCCAAATCAAACCGGCCGAGCCAGGTATCTGCAATTTTCTGTGATTCGATGAAGAGCGCCACGGCTTCGCTTGCCTTGTGGTGTTTCAACTCCAGCTCTCCCTGAATGAGTTTGGCATAGGCCCGCGCGTCAGGCTCGAGGCGGACGGAGAGCTGCTTCGAAATGTCCAGAGCCTTGGCGTCTTCTCCCAGACTCTCAGCAATACGCGATGACCAAAACAGGACACTCGTATCCTTGCTGTCGGCGAGCGCGTGTTGGAGGACCGTCCGCGCTGGGCCTGGACGGTCGAGAAGAAGGTAAGCCTGTGCCAGCGTCGTCCACTTCACGGCTGCGGCATCGGGATTTTTGTTCTGCTCGTCGTCGGCGACGGCATTTTCGAGAATCGCAATGGCGTCAGCCGCTCGACCCTGGTAAAGATCCATGTCCGCCAGACCGGTGGCCGCGGCAGAGGCGCCGTCAGGGCCAATTTTTTCGAGTTTGCGCCAGGTTTCCCGTGCCTGCTCGAGATCGTCTTTGCCCATCCTTGATAGAGCAAGCCCAACGTAAGCCAAAACAAAATTCGGATTCATTTCAATTACGGCCTGCTGTTCGCGGATTCCGGACTCGAAATCGCCTGCGTACATTGCGTACAACCCGAGATTGTTGCGCTGTGGCGTGTTCTTCGGCCACAGGTCTACCACGCGACGGGCCACTTCAAGCGCGCCGTGCATGTCTCGTTTATAAAAATGGGCAAGCGCCAGACCGGCCATGCCAAGATTGTCGGCAGGGTAGAGTTTGACGAGCTGCGTGAGTTCCTCAATTGCCTTATCTGGATTGTGCGAAACCACTAGATAGTACACACCGCGCGACCGGTATTTCTCGCGGTCGGTCATGCGATCAATCTTGGAAAGCGCCAGTTGATAATACTTCTCCGCCTCCTGGCGGCGGCCGCTGTTGAAATAAGAAACGCCTATGCCCGCGTAAGCGCGCCCCATGTTGGGATCCAAGTCGACGGCCTTGGTGTAATGTTCAATCGCGTCCTTCCACTTTCCCGCAACCTGCATATCCTGGCCGAGAGCATATTCATGAGCGGCCTCCAACGAACCGGCAGTAAACGTTTCTGCCTGCGCCAGTTGGACCCACTCAGGTGTGGCGTCGCCCAAGGAGGCCCGAACGCGAGCGGCTAATTCGTCCAGAGCACGCAAAACAGTTTCTTTGTCCCGCGCTTCCGCCTTGTTGCTGGCAATGGCCTTTCCGGTCATCGCGTCCACGGTCTTGCACAAAATCGTGTAACGATCGCCGCGATGCGTGATGGAGCCGGCGACAATGACTCCGACTCCTTCCCGTACCCCTACCAACCTGGCCAGCCCTTCATCCAAGTGTGTCGCGCCGGGTCGCAGTTGCGCAGCGACTTTGCGGGCCTGCCCGCGGTTGTACAGGCTCACGAACGACGCGCCTTCCAGTGCCACTCCGAACATCGGTTCGAGCGTGCCATCGAATATCGGTTCAGCGGTGTCGTTGGTGAAGTCCGCGATGAGTACGGAGACTGGCCCATGATTCACCGGAGAGCGAACCATAAACCGTTGGCCCAGAAACAATCCTCCTCCTGCGAAAACTGCAACAGCTGCCAACGCGACGATCCTTTTCAAGTAGGCAGGTTTCATCCGCGGCTTTGGCGGGGAAATGAATCTGGCAGCAGTACGCGAGCCGGACGCCGCGTGGCTTGCGGAGATTACGCCAGAGGCGGCCTCGCGTTTCAGACGATTCAGATCGGTGCGAATTTCAGCTGCGCTTTGATAACGCATCTGAGGTTCTTTGTCGATGGCCTTGTTAATGATGTCTTCCATCTGCGGGGGCACCTGAGAATTCATCACCGTTGGCGGGATGGGTGCCCGATTCAAAATCGCCTCCATGATGATGCCGGCTGTTTTTCCAGGAAATGCCAGTTGTCCTGTGGCCATCTCATAAAGCGTCAGGCCGAACGAAAAGATATCCGTGCGATTGTCCAGTTCTTCACCCATTACCTGTTCGGGAGACATGTACGCGACTGTCCCAATCGTCGTCCCCGGACTGGTAAGCAACTCCTGCCCAGTTAGGGTGAGCATCGCGGAAGCGCCTACTCCTTCGGCTACCATCGTCGTCGGAGCAAGCTTGGCTAACCCGAAGTCTAGAATCTTGGCTTGGCCACGTTTGGTTATGAAGACATTCGCGGGCTTGATATCCCGGTGAACGATGCCTTCGCAGTGAGCCGCATCGAGCCCGTCTGCGATTTGAATTCCCAAGTCCAGCAATCGCTCCATCTGCAAGGGCTTGCCCTCAATTAAGTGCTTGAGCGTCTGTCCATCCATGAACTCCATGACGATGAAGTGCTCGCCGTTTTCTTCGCCGATATCATGAATAGTGCAGATGTTGGGATGATTCAGAGCCGATGCCGCTTCGGCCTCACGTTTAAATCGCTCCACTGCGGCGGGACTTCTCTCGGCCTCAGGAGGCAAAAATTTCAGCGCGACGATGCGCTTCAAACGGGTATCTTCCGCTTTGTACACGACTCCCATGCCGCCGCCGCCCAGCTTTTCGACGATGCGGTAATGCGAGATGATATGACCGATCATTTAGCCAGCAATTCTTACCGCGAATGTTAGGACGCGCATGAAGGCAAGTCAACGCCTCGTAAAACGATTTGCCGGTGCCGTCGAACGGAGTACATCCCACAGTTCGGCGCAAGATTGCAACGACGAAGGGAATGGGCACCGGCCACTCTAATCTGAGGCGCATGCGGTTGCATCCTCGTTGCACCAAAATTGGGCAGCGGCCAAGCTGTAAATGTCTTGGAAAATATGGCGGGGACGACGGGACTCGAACCCGCGGCCTCTGCCGTGACAGGGCAGCGTTCTAACCAACTGAACTACGTCCCCAGCCGTGGAATCAACGACTTACCGTAAAACCTTGCAAATAAGTGGCTTGCAAGTTTCGCATATGGCGCACTGTTCGCCTGCGGTGCATACGGTAGCAGCTGTCCCTGCCAAAACCGCCAATAAACCGCTAATAAGAATTCGTGCGCTCATGCGAGATTTATCCTAACACAGATGCCTGCAAGAGGCGAAGTAGAGTCCGACGAATCTTTGCGCATTTTCGACGAATCGTGGCAGCCGAATCACATTCCGCCATCTATCGTCTCGTTCGCACGCTACGCTCAAGGAATCTTCTTTGCGTCGCAGACGCGGTTGCCTCCCAAGCAGGTGTGCGTTTGTTTTTGCGTTAGCCGTCCTTGTTGCTTTTTCCACTTCTCATTTAGAGAATCGCCCTGACCACGCCGCCATCGACTCGCAGCGCTGCCCCGTTCGTCGCCGAAGAGAGCTGCCCAGCCACGTAGGTTGCCATCGCCGCAACCTCGTCGACAGTGGCAAAGCGCTTCAGAAGGGATGAAGGCCGCGCATGTTCAAAGAAATCGTTCTCCATCTCTTTTTTCGACTTATTCTGCTGTTTCGCCATCGCCTCAACAAATCCGCTCACACCTTCCGACTCCGTCGGCCCGGCAAGAATGCTGTTTATCGTTACGCCGGTTCCAGCCACCGACTCTGCGATCCCGCGCGCCACGGCAATCTGTGCAGTCTTTGTCATTCCGTAGTGCACCATTTCCGCCGGAATCTGCACTCCCGATTCGCTCGAAATGAATAGGATGCGGCCCCAGTTCCGCTTCAACATTCCTGCAAGATAGTGTCGCGAGAGCCGCACTCCGCTCATTACATTGATCTCGAAAAAGCGGTACCAGTCCGCATCGGGGATCTCCGCAAACGGCTTAGGCTCGAAAATGCCCACATTGTTCACCAGCACATCCACCGCGGGAAGTTTCGCAATTACCGCCTCGGTGCCGGCTAAACCTGAAAAGTCGGCCGCGATACCATCAACCTTAGCTCTTGCTACATTCGATCGGATTGCCGCCATCGCTGCATCCACGCGCCCTTGCGTGCGTCCGTTCACGTAGACATGCGCACCTTCGCTCGCAAGCGACCTGGCGATCGCAAACCCTATCCCTGCCGTCGATCCCGTTACCAAAGCGATTTTTCCAGTGAGTTTTAGATCCACATCATCCTCCCATGGATCTTTGATTGCCTGTTGAGGGCGTTCGTCACGTAGTTGGTTCTGCTTTAGTAGCCAACTGTCGGTCTTCACTGGTTTCCCATTTGATCCACTTGAGATCGAGTACAAAGATCGAGTAGAAGACTGGGACCAAGAGCAAAGTGATGAAGGTAGCGACGGCAAGTCCGCCGATCTGGGCATAGCACAACGGTTTCCAGAGCGGGCCACCTTCCAGCGCGAGCGGGAACAAAGCGAGAATCGTTGCGCCCACGGTGATCATCACGGGTCGGATACGCTCGATCCCTGCATCCGGAAGAGCACGCTCCAGCGGCTCCCCCTTTTCGTGCATTTCTTCGATGAAGTCGAATAGCACGATCACATGGCTGACGATGACCCCGATGAGGCTGGCAACCCCCAGGAATGCCATGAACCCAAAAGGCGTACCCATGATCGCCAGAGCGATCAACGCTCCGATGGCTCCGTACGGTGCGGCCGCAAACACAAGCAAGGGCTTGACAGCATTCTTGAATTGTACGAGCAAAGCCAGGTAGATGCCGACCAGAGAGATTAGGAGAACGACGGCGAGATTCAGGAATCCATCGTCCTGCTTCGCTTTCTCACCAGCGATTTGCAATTGGTAGCCCGGCGGAAGTTTGTTCTGAAGATCTTTCAGTTTGGATTCGATCGGTCCAAGAATCTCCGAAGCGAGGACTCCGGGCGCGGGAAAGCACAATATCGAAATCGTGCGGAAATGTTCGCGGCGACGGATTCGGCCTGTTTCAAGAATGTTCTTCACGGTGGCAACAGAAAGTAGAGGAACTCGAGTGTCCTGCCGCGATGAATAAACATAGAGACTCTTGATCTGCGACAACTGTGCGCGGTCCTGCGGGCGCAGCCGGGCAACAATCGGTATGCTCTTGTCCCCTTCTTTGAACGTGCCAACTGGCGCCCCGCTGATCGCGGCTGCGGACGAATTGGCCACGTCAGCATTCGTGATGCCGACTAGGTTCGCGCGGTCCGGATCAATCTCAATCTTTACCTGGGGGCTGTCGGGGGCCCAATCATCCCTCAGCACGGCAACTCCGGGTGACTGTCGAAAAACATTCATTACTTGTGAAGCCAACGTCCGGAGCGTTTGTATGTCCTGGATTTCCGTGCGAGGATCCGTGTCCGCCTGACCGGCAATAAGAATTTCCACAGGGGTTTCTACGGGATTGGTTTGCAGTTGCCGGACGGTGATCCATGCTCCCGGCACCTGTTTGTTCAATGTCGCCTGGAGAGGTTCGATTAGTTTCGGGGTAGCTTCTTTGTCGCTCACCTGAACGATGACTTGCGCGTAGTTCGTCTGGGGGGCTTCGGGAGAAATCGAAAACCAGAAACGTGGTCCTCCACCACCGATGAAACTCGTTATCGAAGTGAGGAGATGCTTCCCCGATTCCTCGTTTGGAACCGTTTTCGCCGAACCTTCAACAACCTGACGGACCACTTGCTCGGCCTTCATCGCAGCGTCGTTTGTTGCCGTCAAAGTGACATCATTCGGCAGCCAAATGTCGAGGTAAAACCAATATTGAACATCTTCAGGAAAGAACTGTTGCTTCAGGTGCGAAGCCACGAGCCCGCCGAACAGCAAGAAGACAAACGAACCCGCCAACACCAGCCACCGATGCTGAATGGCCCGGCCTACCAACCGATTGTAGAAACCGTAGAAACCTCGCTGGCGCTTTTCCTCTACCGTTAGCTCTTTCTTCTTTGGTGGCCTCTGGATGTAGTACCCCAGCAACGGAACGAAAGTCATCGCAACGACCAGAGCGCATAGCAATGCTGCCGTCATCACGATGGGAAGACTTCTAAGAAACTCCCCGGTGTTCCCGGTGAGCATAAGGAAAGGCAGGTAGGCGATGATGTTCGTCAGCGTTGCGAAAAAGATGGCGGTTGCCAGCTTGGTTGGACCGAGCCATGCTGCGATGTCACGCGGCAAGCCCGCCGCAAGGCCGCGCTTGATGCCATCGCCGGCAACTACGGGTACGTCCACCAGCAGACCCAGCGCAATGATCAACGTCGCCACCGACACTTGTTGCAAGTCGATTCC
>QHXE01000987.1 GCA_003222835.1 Acidobacteriota bacterium
AAGTCGGGCGATGATCCCCAAAGTAATCTGAGTGATCGATGCTGACATCGAGCTCGGTCTCGGTGGCGTGAGCATCGATGGCGACTTTGGGATAATACTCCGCGCGGACTTTGCGAATCCCGTCCTGTTTCCCGCGGACGTTTGCGAGCTTTGCCACCAGATCGGGACGTTGTGACAACGCTCGCTCGATCAATTCATCCACCGAACCGTTTGTTTGCTCCGATGTCGATCTTTGTCCGAGATCGGCCACATGAAGCGGAACCGTTGGCAAGAGACCGATGCTCTCGACCAGCGCAACTCGCGCATCGCTCTCGGCGCCGGTCGTTGCTTCAACATCGAACGCGGTTTGCGCAGTCTGCTGTTGCGCCTGGAGCAGTTCGGGTTTTGTCGCGAGCCCGTTGTCGATGCGGGCCTGCACCGCTTGCTCCACCGTTTGCGCAGCTTCCAATGCGCTTTGGCTGACCAAGACTTTTTGGCGAGCCGTCCCAAGTTGATAAAAACGTTCGGTTACCTGAAACACGATTTTCTGATGAGTCCCGTTGAAGCCAACGTTTGCCATCATCAATTGCTCTCTGGCCGCCGCGACGACAGCGCTTCGCTCTCCGAAATCGAGCAACAACCATTTCGCGCTCAATTCACCCCGATAAACTTGGGCTTCAGTGACAAGTGATCCACCTCCCGTGATCGAGACAGCGTTGAGGCTCGGGTTCATCAACAGTTTCTTTTCGTTAACCGCCAATGTGGGAAACGGAATGAAGGCGCGATCGTAGCCTGCGGCCGCGGATGCGACGAGGAACGGGTAGTAAGCGCTCTCGCTCAAACCAACC
>QHXE01000988.1:0-514 GCA_003222835.1 Acidobacteriota bacterium
GATTTGCAGAATAAGCTGCATCCCGAAAACAAAACCGAAGAGTTGATTGACAGCGCTGGAATGCAGTTGCGCGTGGCGGTGCAGCATGAAAAAAACAAAACCGGAGCGGCAGCGGAATTGCACGACGCTTCCGATGATGTTTACTACGTGTTGGCTGGATCCGCGACGCTGACTCTCGGTGGCAAGCTTGATGCGCCAAAAGAAACTGACCCCGGCGAGTGGCGCAGTCCGCGTATCGTCGATGGCAAGACCTTTGAAATCAAGAAAGGCGATCTGGTCGTCGTGCCGCGCGGTACTCCGCATCAACGCAGCACTGCAAACCAGGACTTCACCATGATCCTGATTAAGATTTACCAGGAGCCGCTGAAAAAGCGACCTTGAGATCCAGATTGTCTCCCATTGTTTGCGCCTCAGAGTTTTGTACAAGTGGCTGTCCCGAAGAAAGAATTGGACAAAGAACTAGCAAGAGATAGCCACCGGAAAGAGTAAAAGAAAGCACGAAGCAAATCCTAGA
>QHXE01000988.1:527-2417 GCA_003222835.1 Acidobacteriota bacterium
GCTCTCACCCCGACCCTCCCTCAATGGGCGAGGGAGATGAAGTACTTGCCGGTTTTTTGGACTACATTCCGCCAAACTCATTGATTGACTCCGCTGGCCAGAAAGCCACCATCAACGACGATTACTTCGCCCGTTACGAAACTAGCGGCGTCGGACGCGAGAAAGACCGCCGCGCCGCCCAACTCTTCAACCTTCCCGAATCGTTTCATCGGCGTGCGCAAAAGGAATTCTTTGCCGCGCTCAGTTTCATCAAGCAGCTTTTGATTTAGCGGCGTGCGGAATACGCCGGGCGCGATCGCATTTACGTTTACTCCGTGAGGCGCCCATTCGATGGCCAACGATTTTGTCAGCATCGCAACGGCTGCTTTGCTCGCCGAATAAGCCGCGACCTCATAAAGCGCCACGAATGAAGAGAGTGAGGCGATATTAACTATGCGTCCGTACTCACGCTCCAGCATGTGCCGGCCAAACACCTGACACGCGCGCAAAGTCCCGGTGACGTTGGTATTAAGAATGTCGTTCCATTCGTCCTCGCTTACTTCGATCGAAGATGTCCGCTTAGTTTTGCCGGCAGAGTTGACCAGAATGTCTACCTTGTCGAATGCCTCGACGCATTTCCGTAAAACGTTATCCAAAGATGCTCGATTGCCGACGTCCGAAACCACTTCCAATGAGCGACGGCCCAACTGCTGAATCTCTCGCGCGGCTTGAGCGACTTGTTCCTCTCGTCGCGAAGTCGGCACGACGTCGGCGCCGGCTTCAGCCAGCGCAAGGGCAATCGCGTGTCCGATACCTGACGTACCTCCGATGACGACCGCTGTTTTACCGGTTAGATCAAAACCTTGATAAGCCATTATGATGTCTAGTCTCCCCGCGAAAACTGATTTGATGTTGGATTGTAAATCTGCTCCTCGATCATGGCCACTAATCGTCCGGTCTCGCCATTTACCGCGGGCTCACGATTATCAAAGACTGCGGCGACGAAATCCTGAATTAAAGGCGCGTGCCAATTTGCGGCGGGCGGATGCGATTCAATTCTCTCACCTTGCGCGCTAACGACGCGCAAGGTTCCTTCGTTCAGGACTGGCACATGAATCGAGCCCTGAGAACCAAAGATTTGGAGTGTATCCTGCGGCTCGTGGGCCGCGTGAGTCACCGTGAGCAATCCGCAAGTGCCGCGCTCAAACCGAAACAGAGCCGCGGCAGTGTCCTCAACTTCTCGCGCGAACAGAACGTTGGCGGTCATCGCCTTCACCTCAGAGATCGGTCCGAAGATATTCGTCAGCACTTCAATACGGTGACAGCCGAAATCAAACATAGGCCCGCCGCCGGCCCGCTGTCTGCTGAGCAACCAAGCGCGCGAATGATCGGGAGCGGGATTGAACCATTCAAAGGCATTGATTTGCGCCATCACCGGCCTTCCGATCTCACCTGATTCGATCACTTCCTTGATGCGTGCTACGACCGGATAAAAGTGACGATAGTAAGCCACGCCCAGCTTCACATTATTGGCGCGGCAAGCGGCAAGCATCCGATCGCCTTCATCAACGGTGAGCGCCAGAGGCTTTTCACAGAGCACCTGCTTGCCTGCTTCCGCCGCGGCAATAGTTTGTGCGGCGTGCAGATCGACTGGCGTGGCGATGTAAACAGCATCAATTTCATCGTCCAGTAATACTTCCTGCCAGTTCGAGTACCACTTTTCTGCGCCGAATTCTCTAGCAAACGATTCTGCAAGTTCACCACGCCCGCGGCTTACGGCTACGAGATCACACTCCGTAAGATCGCGCAGCGCCGGCGCGACGCGTTTGCGCGCGATGTCGCCACAGCCGATCAATCCCCACGCGAGTCGCTGCATTCGAATCACTTGGCCGTCGAGAATTTGTACATCGT
>QHXE01000989.1 GCA_003222835.1 Acidobacteriota bacterium
CATCTTGTCGAAACCAACCTGGCCGCCCACGTGTTGGAAGTACGAGTTGTTTGAATAGGCCAGGGCGTCCGTCAGATCGATTTTATAATTGCCGCCATCACTCACGGTCTCGATTGGCTGAATGACCTTCTCGCATAAGCCGGCGACGCCGGTGACGAGTTTGATAGTCGAACACGGTTTGAAGCCGCGCCGCAGCGCCCAGTCCTGATTGACGACGGTGTACACGCGACCCGTCTTGGGATCCATCACGACGACAGTGCCGGCATGATGGCCCAGCGCCTCGACTGCGACTTTGCGAACTTCCAGATCTTCGCCAACCGTATTGTCTTTACCGATGTTCTCCTGAACTTCGCTACGTAAACCCTCATCGAGTGCGCGCTGCCGCGCAATCGCTGCTTGTCGCGCAGCCTCAGCGCGGCGACGTGCTTCTTCAAGATCTCGGCGATGCTTCGATCCGAACTTGCGCATCTCTGCGGCACGCTCGCGCTTGCTAAGTTTGTGGCCGGCGCGTTTTTCGAGCTTCGCTAAATAGGCGGCCTCCTCGCGGGCATTTCGCTGCCGCTCAGCGCGCAACTCTCGTTTCGACAGATGAACGCGTTCACGCCCACGACGTCCCGAACGCGCCACTTCTCGACGCTCGCGTTTGGACATCCGACCGCCGCGCTCTGCTTTGCGCGCGGTAGCCCGCCCACGCCCACGTTTAGCGCGTGCGAATGTCCCAAATGAAATTGACCCAATTAATGTAAAGAGAAGGAAGAGATTAAAAGCTACAAGTGCGATCCTGAGGGAACGTTTTTGGTTCATCGGCAACTCCCGTCGTCAAAAAAATACAGTGTGCTCGAGGCGGAACCGGGGTAAAACTCTTACTGCTTTGATTTTCGCGCCGAGGGGCGGCGCACCGTTTCGTCCTTGTAAGCCTAAGAAACCGTTAAGGGCGCTCGAATTCCGATATCAAAACCTCTTAGTTCTAATCCGCCAACCGCCAGAAGTGAGGCGGGATCGTCTCCCGCGGGCAGCCTCGCTTGGGGAGTTTGATTTGAGGCCGCGCCAACTATAACATCGGTGCAAGGAAACGGCAACTCGAAATTTGTCGAAATTGTAACTAGCTCAGTTGCTGTGTGGCGCGCGTTTTGCTGACGACCGATGGCTTTGTCGAGATTGCTCAATAGTTTCCGCGTCCGCCTGCTATTGCTTTTGGCAGTGCTGTTGATGTTCACCTTGAGCGTCCAGTACTACGTTAGCCTCAGATCGGTGCGCAGCAATACGCAATTGATCGTTGAGCAACAGCGCGCCATCATGGCTGGAGTCGCTCTCAGCCGCCGTTTAGCGAACAAGCCGTAAAGAATGTTTTGATCGTTGACGACAGCGGAAACATCAGAGACAGTCTCGACAAGAATCAGATTCCCCTACAGAACTCGGATCAATCGATTCAATACGTAAAGATCAAAGACGTTTCTCTGCCGCCGCTGAGAAGCGCCGTCGAACTTCCTTCCGAAAGCGCGCCGCTACCCGAAGGCATGACCATTGGGCGTCAGACTACGGCGGGCCAGGCTGGCGCCTTTTATTTTCCGGTGGAGACTACCAAAGGGCGTCGCTACGTAATCGTGGTGCTCGGGCCGGCCAATACTCTGATGGCCATCATGAGACGCCAGGCGCGCAAGTCATTGCTCTACACACTCGCAGTCTTGCTGGCCACGACATGTTTGACCGCAATCGTTGTTTGGCGCTTCACGCGACCGATTAAGTCACTGTCGACTGCCGCGCGCCGAGTTGCCGGTGGAGATTTTTCTTTTCGCGTTCCGACCAGCGGACGTCATGATGAGATGGGAGAGCTGACCGAATTGTTCAATGACATGACCGTCAAGCTGGGCCGCACGCGCGAGCTCGAAGCACAACTCTATAATGCCGAGAAAGCCGTGGTCGTCAGTCGTTTGGCCTCTGCGATCGCGCATGAGATCAGGAATCCGCTCAATTACATCAATCTAACGCTTGATCATCTGCGCGCCACGTTTGCGCCGGATGATCCGAAAAAGCAGGAAAAAATCGACAACTTGACTCGGCAACTTAAATTGGAAGTCGCCCGCATTAACACTCGCATCACGGAGTTTCTGAACTACTCGCGTCCGGTGAAACTTGAGCCGCGCAAACTGGAATTGGTGGAGATCGCGAACGACGCATTGAGCATATTCGAAGCTCAAGCCGCTGACAGCAATGTCGAAGCGCGGCTGGAAACACAGGGCGAGATTCCCGCCGTGATCGCCGACCCCGAGTCGTTGCGCTCCGCATTGACTAACCTCATCATTAATAGCTTTCAGGCAATGGACGGGAGCGGCGGCAAGTTAAAGATTAGTCTGTCAAGCGAAGATGACGGACGAAGTGCTCGCATTGAAATCAGCGACACTGGTCGAGGGATTGCCGCCGAAGACATATCAAAAGTATTCGAGCCTTACTTTTCGACTAAAGAGACCGGCACCGGTCTCGGCCTTGCGATCGTTAAGAAAGCAATCGATGATCATCAGGGAACGATCTCGGTAAAATCGAAAGTAAGCGAGGGCACAACCTTCGTAATCACGCTACCGACGACGCAGCCACGGAACGTTGAGGTCAGAACTCCCTCTCCCGCTGTGAGAGGGCCGGGGGAGAGGGCTTAGCGGGCAGCCACTCGTGAAGTATTTTATTTGGTATTTGGCTGCGTGCTTCGATTCTCATACTACGCCCTCATCCCGCCTCTCCCAGAAGGGAGAGTGAGAAAAATTTTTTGAGCTGAGAGCCTGTAAAAAGATCATGCCAAGAAAATCCATACTTGTAGTCGACGACGAAAAACCGCAACGCGATATTTTGCAGGAGATCCTGACCAGCGCCGGATACGATGTTACGTCCGCCGCTTCTGGCGAAGCCGCGCTTAAATTCGCGAAAGACCGCAGCTTCGATCTAGCTCTCACTGATTTGAAGATGACGGGCATGGACGGCATCGAGCTTTTGCAACATCTGTTGGCGCACGATTCTTCGATCATCGTCATACTGCTGACCGCACACGGCACGATCGACTCGGCCAAGGAAGCGTTGCGACGCGGCGCGTTCGACTACCTGCAGAAACCATTCGAGCGCGATGCGCTGCTGGCGACGATCAAGCGCGCGCTCGGCACTCTCGACAAAATCGACGTCGAAATTATATCCGCTTCGCCAAAGATGGAAGCGGTCAAGAAGATGATCTTAAAGGTTGCGCGCTCGAACTCGACCGTCTTGATTCGTGGTGAGTCAGGCACCGGCAAAGAATTGATCGCCCGCGCGATTCATAATCAATCACCGCGCTCGTCGGAAATGTTCCAGGCAGTAAATTGCG
>QHXE01000990.1 GCA_003222835.1 Acidobacteriota bacterium
TCCCTATCATTTGGACCAAAACAGGTTTTCAAGTTATGGAGTGGCATGCCCTGTGTCCACACTCGACCGATTAGTAACCATCGCTAGTTACGCGACCCGTAAGCCTTCTGACAGCCCAGTTGGCCTTAGGATTAGGGGATTGCAACACAATGCTATTCAGCAATCTAGTCTATCTGAAGGGGCTCCTAATGGTTCTCACGGCCGTGGTAGGAACAGTTGCGGGCGGCACAATGCTCAGCTCGTACGTGAATGGTGGTAAAGCGGGCCCTTCATTCCTTCTAACAGTGAATCCTTCAATTTTGTCCATTGAGCAGGACTCATCCTTTACCTCAAGCGTAAGCATCATCAGCGTGATCGGTTTCTCCGGAACAGTATCATTGTCCCTATTCTTTACGGGTTCGAAACTCCCCGCAACGATAAGTCCAACCAGCGTTAGTGTCCCAGCAAACGGCACCGCAAAGTCCACTTTGACAGTTACCGCGACTAGTAATATTGGAAATTACAACATCGTTGTTATCGGGATTGCAAGCAGTCACGGAAAGACGACCTATGCGTCGGCCGATTTATCAGTTCAAGTTGTCTCCAATCAAGACTTCACGATAACCTCCTCCCCGTCGAACATCGTCAATGTCTTCGGGTCTGGCAACACCACAACCATCACGGTTACAAGCGTGAACGGTTACACGGGAACCGTTAGTCTAACTGTCACAGCACCTTTCGGCTACATCACGGTGACAGGCAGCCAGAATATGTTGACACTATCGAGTGACGGGACAGCCTCGAGCACCTTGAACATAACCACCAGCCTCAGCACGACTCTCGGAAACTACAATATCACCGTAACAGGAACTGATGGTTCACGGACCCATTCAATGGTCATTAGCCTAACGGTTGTTGACCCTATCATACCTCCGCCCGTAATCGAATCATTGAAGCTAAACGGATACCAATTAATCAATGGCACAAGCTTATCGCTTGTCGTCCGGAACGCGGGAAATACATCCGTGACAACGCAGTCCTACACAGTGCAGGACTCATCGGGAAACACGTGGACCCTTTCCAACTTAGCAGGACCTACGATAATTCCAAATGATGTCTCCACAATGAGCATTCTGATCGGCGCCAACTGCCCCGGTTGCGTCTACGGTGGAATTCCCGGGTTATTCTTACAGTTCAACGTGGGACAATCATATACAGTGATCTTGACAACTACTAGAGGCAACCAATTCTCGTTCACTGTAACTCGATAAGAGCTGGACGAAACTCCACTTCCATTTTCTTATCCTCGCAAGGGAATCAGGTGGCGCTCGTCTGGACATATCCAGACAGATTCTCCTGTGAAGGTAGTGGCACGATAGCATTGCCGACCGTGTACTGTACAGAACATGCGACCTCTGAAAATCTCTGGTAACGCCCCCTCTTCCATCACACTGGCCTCTCTCGAAGGATCCGCTGATGGGTTCGCTGCTTGATCTGACAGCGGGTTATCGAGGGGCTTGCTCATCCGATGCGTCCGCGGTCACTCAAGCTCGCTCGGGCCCATTAAGCGTAGTCCCTCCTTCTCAATCCAGCTATAGCAGCTAGTCTACAGAAGATCTCCACAGATTCCTGGAGAAATAATCCCGGGGAAGCAATCACAATCACTTAGGTTACGCTTTGCTTGAAACCTATACTCTGGCTAGCTACGATTCTTCTGAGGACAGTTGGGACTCTCCGTTTTAACTGTGTCCGGCCTCCGTCTTGGAGCCTGAGCGGGCTAAATTGAGCCCATTTCCTATCAATCGACCGAACTTCTTTTATGGGCGAGATTTACGCGACCCGGTATCGAGGATTATCATATGGCTAAGAAATCCAAACAAGCCAAGAAATCTAAACCCAAAAAAGCTAAGATTGATCCGGTTCCGAAAGGCTTCCGAACGGTAACTCCTTACCTGTCGATTAATGGAGCCGCTGCGGCTATCGACTGGTACAAGAAAGCCTTTGGAGCGAAGGAGATCGTCCGTGAACCTACCCCCGACGGGAAGCTCAT
>QHXE01000142.1 GCA_003222835.1 Acidobacteriota bacterium
GACTATGATTATCGGGCTTTGGCTGGTCCCTTTTCTCCTGTTTCGCATCGGGCAGCACGATTACGGTTTATGGCTGGTCGGCACGCAAATCATGTTCTATCTGGGGCTACTCGACCTCGGCATCGTGGCCTTGTTGCCTCGTGAAGTCGCGTTCGCCACTGGGCGAGCGGGCAGCATACAGAAAGCGGACGATCTGCCGCGTCTGATCGGCGAAACAATTCGTGTGATGATGGGGCAACTCCCCTTCGTCGTCCTGGGCGCGCTCATCGCATGGCTCATGATCCCCGCCGATTGGAAGGCTCTAAGCAATCCAATCGGTCTGCTCCTGATCGCCTTTGTAATTACATTTCCTCTTCGCATCTTCGCCGCCATCATTCACGGGCTTCAAGACTATACATTTCAAGGCGGCGTGGCACTCTTTTCTTACGTTGCGAGTACGGCACTCACGATTATACTGATCGTTGCGGGGACTGGACTTTACGCGTTGGCAATCGGCTGGCTCGTTCTCCAGCTAATGAATTCGCTGGCGTCGTGGCACCGGCTGCGCACGCACTTTCCGGGCGTGCTGCCGGAGAGTCTCCCGCGTTTGAGTCGGGAGCGGGCATTAGGTCGACTCCGCCAGGGTTTCTGGGTGAGCGTTAATCAAATCGCGGCAGTATTATTGACCGGCACCGACATGCTGATCATCGGCAAGCTCTTTGGCCCAGCCGCAATCGTACCTTACGCCTGCACAGGAAAGCTGATTAGTGTCTTGGCGAATCAGCCACACATGTTGATGTCCGCTGCCGGCCCCGCGCTGAGCCAGATAAAAGCGGGTGAGTCGCGCGCACGTTTGTCCGAAGTATGTATTTCGATCGCGCAGGCAACGCTGATGTTAAGCGGCGCAGTAGTCTGCGTCGTGTTGTCTATTAACCAAGGCTTCGTCGGACGCTGGGTGGGCTCAGTCCAGTACGGCGGGTACTGGCTCACGGTGCTGATTCTCTTGAGCATGCTGTTGCGCCACTGGAACTTGACCGTCGGCTATACTCTCTTCTGTTTCGGCTATGAGCGCCGTTTGTGCCTAACAGCTTTGCTGGATGGTCTGCTGAGCGTCACGATGATAGTCCCGCTCGTGTGGTTCTACGGGCTTGCGGGTGCGCCGCTTGGTACGATCATTGGCGTCTGCTTAGTGAGTTTGCCTTTGAATCTTTCAGCCTTGGCGCGAGAGAGCGGCCTTACCCTCTGGGAATTAGTTAAACCACTCTCGCCCTGGTTCGTGCGCTTCGTCGTCATCATGCTCGGAGCGGGTGCATTGGCAAGAGTCTGGGTCCCGAACACAGTCCTACTCATCTCTCTTACTGCCGTGGGCGGCGCGCTCGTTTATGCGGTGGCCATGTTTCCTCTCACGCTGCGTTACCCTCTCGGCATGTACGTCCGCCCACGACTCTTTCCGCTAGTACCAAGAATGATGCGCGCTCTGCGACTTGGGAGTTCGGTTTGAGTATAAGGGACACGCGCCTTCCGATAGATAACGTGGAAGACCGAGCAGAGGAAAGTTTGTCTCGTTCCCGCGATGCCGCTCGGTACTTGAGTGCTGGCCGCGATCTAAAAATCATTAGGGCAATATGATTTCTAAGAATACCGCCAAGATGTTATCTCACAGGCAGGTTAACATCAGCGTCTTTGAGGAGCGGGACGAGCTAGTTGCATTTGAATGGCAGCGTTTTCGCGTCGAAAAGATTTGTTCCATCTTGCGGACAATCCCTAATAAGGAAGTAGGCGCCGATCTCGGCTGCCTAGGCGGCATGGCCACGGCTCTATACGCGGCAACCGGAATCAAAGAGTTACACGCTTTCGATATCAGTGAGATCTCTCTGGATGCAGTACGGGCCAAAGGGTTCAAAGGCGTCTATTGGGATGCGGACGGCGAGCAGTGTCCGATGCCGGTTAACACCTATGACTTGCTTATCGCCGGAGAAATTATTGAGCATCTTATCGATACGGATCGTTTTGCTGAAGAAGCTCGTCGTGTTCTTAAGCCCGGCGGATATCTAATTCTCTCGACTCCCAATCTGGCATCGTGGTACAACCGCATTCGCCTAATCCGCGGGCTTGTACCAAGATCTTATCCGGGGACTTCAAGCACGATCTCGAAAGACGAATTGATTGATAACAAACATATTAGAGTGAATGTATTGAGCGAGTGGACTCACTTTCTTGTGAAACACGAGTTTCAAGTCACGGAGGTCCATGGCAGCAGTCATATACAGGCCCTAGAAGGTAGTCTGCGAACACGTTTCATAAAATTCATCGATCGGTTGGCCTGTCGCAGGCCGTCTCTGTCAACAAACATTATTTTCGTGGCTCGTAAGATCTGAGATTTCGCCGCAGGTAACTGGACCGGACCTTCCCACCTCTGCACTTGGTTTCAATAAGACGACTGTGGCAGCACATTGCAAGCGTTAGGGTACGGAGAGTCCTTGGGAAATACTTCCTTTGGCAACAAGTGACAACAGAGAGTAATGGTGCCAGATGGATGAACAGGGAGCGAAACGGTCTAGCCGTTGCACTCGACTTGTGCCCGTGAAGACTGCGTGGCAAACAGGAGTAAATTGGCGAGGAAAAGACTGATTCTTGCAGCCCACGCTGTTCCTTTGCTAGGGGGACAGGGCCTCAATCTTTATCACATGATTGAGGGAAGTCGTAAAGGCTTTGATCTTTCTGTCTTTTGTCGCGCGACGTGTCCTGGAGTATCAACCCACGTGGTGCCGGACTCGCAGGCGAGTAAGCTGATCGGCGGAGTGCCGTTTGTGCGGAGATTGCGGGACTGGCAGACTTATTTTTCGGACAGGCATTTTGATGGTCATGTGGCGGAGCGCTTGACCGGGGCCGATGTTTTTCAGGGCACGACGGGGCAGTGTGCTAAGAGCTTGCGGGCGGCCCGGGCCCAAGGTTGCCGGACGTTCTTGGATGTGGTGACGACGCACATCGAAGACTTCAGCAGGCAGCAGGAGCGCGAGTGCCTGAAGTTTCAAGTGCGGCCTTCGATTCACCCCTTGCAGCGGCAGAGAATTCTTCAAGAGTACGAATCCGCAGATGTGATTCGAGTGATGTCTGAGCTTGCGCGAGAAACTTTCGTGGAGCGCGGGTTTGCTGCTGAGCGTGTGCGTGTCGTTCCTCCGCCGATTGATTTTGACGAGTTTAAGGAGGCCCGATTCCTTGAGCCAAAGTTCCGCGTCAGCTTCGTCGGACTGCTCGAGCCGTGGAAGGGTTTTCATTACTTGATCGAAGCCTTCAACGCTCTGAACGTTCCAGATAGCGAGTTGGTACTGTGGGGCGGCCCAGGAACGCGCTCAATCAGCCGGTACCTGCAAAGAGAGATCGCGCGCAATCCCGCGATTGTTGTTAAGCCGGTCGAGATTCGCCGCTATGGTTACCAGGAGGTCTACGGAAAGTCCAGCGTGTTGGTCCACCCGTCGCTGGCCGACGGCTTTGGCTACGTCGTGGCAGAGGCGATGGCGAGCGGTATCCCGGCCATCGTTACGCACAGGACCGGAGCTTCCGATTTGATCGTCGACGGCCACAATGGTTATATCGTGCCACCGGGCGACCACGATGCGATTCGTGATCGCCTCTTTCATCTGGCGCATCGTCCGGGCCTCTTGCGTGAAATGGGACGTGCGGCTCGCGAGACGGCCCGATCTATGACGTTCGAGAAGTTCCGACAGCGTTATGTCTCATGTCTGGAAGCACTGGCAGCGTGAGCCAGCTTTGAGCCCCAAGCCAATTCACCAGCACGAGAAACCCATCTTTGTCAGCGGCGGATTTCATGACAGATTTGACAGCAATACTTTTATGCGGCGGCAAAGGGGAAAGGCTTAAGCCCTTTACCGACTCACGGCCTAAAGCGATGGTCCGGCTCAACGGCGAGCCTCTCTTGTCGCATCTGCTCAGGTCTCTTTCGGCCTCGGGCATCAAGCGCTTCGTGATCTGTGTAGGTTATAAAGCCGAGGCTATTGAAGAGTACGTAAATACGCGCCGCGAACCAGAGTGGCAAGTTTTCTGTGTGGATTCGGGCGAGGCGAGCATGACTCGACGCATAGAGGATGCGCGAGCACACCTAATCGGTCCGGCGCTCATCTGTTACGGAGACACGCTGGCTAATGTTAACTTGAAGGCGCTACGCCAAGAGCATGAAGCTAGCGGAGCGTTGGCGACCTTGACCGTTTACCCTATGCGCAGCCCATTCGGCGTCGTCGCTTTCGATGCGAAAAGACGGATCAATAGCTTCACGGAGAAGCCCAGTTTGCCGTACTGGATCAACATAGGCTTCCTTTTGTGCGAGCCTGAGGCTTTCAGTCATTTGAATCCGCGTCTGGAGCTTCCTGACTTCTTGTCTTCTCTCGCGGAGGCGGGAGCGCTTTACGCTTACCAGCATGAGGGTAAGCATCTGACGGTCAATACAGAGAAGGAGCGTGCCGATGCCGAGGGCGAGATGATCGAATTCTTCAGCTTGATGGATGAACAGAGCCTATGAAGAGCAAGCGTGTAGTAGTCACAGGGGGTTCGGGTTTCATCGGCAGCCATCTGGTGCGGCGCTTACTAGAGCTTGGTGCGGAAGTCGCCGTTACAGTTCGCTATGGCAATATTATGAAGAACGAACGGCTCCGCGACTGTTGGGACGACGTTCATATCATAGAAGCTGATTTGCGCAATCGAGGGGCGCTTGCCTGTATCAAGAATTTCGGGCCGGAAGTCGTATTTCATCTTGCTGCTTACAATCATGTCGGGCAGAGCTTCGTGCAAGTCGAGGAATGTTTCGACGTGAACGCGAAGGGCACGGCAAATCTTTTAGACACCTGCAATGGAGTTGAGAAGTTTATCTACATCTCGACGTCGGAAGTCTACGGCCACCAGACCAGTGTGCCTTTCGTTGAAACGATGACTCCTGAACCGATTTCACCGTATGCCATAACGAAGTATGCAGGTGAGCTCTATTGCCGCATGAAACAGCGCGTCAAGGGAGAAACCCCAATCGTAATTGTGAGGCCGTTCAATACCTACGGTCCATACCAGAGTACAAAAGCAGTGATTCCTGAACTGATCATCAACTGCCTGCAAGGCAATCCCATTCGCACAACTAGTGGCCGGCAGACCCGCGAGTTCAATTACGTCGGTGACATTATCGGGGGCCTAATCAAAGCAGCCGAACACAAAGGACGAATCGATGGGGTAATTAATGTCGCTTGCGGTGAAGAAGTCGCAATCAGCGATTTGGTACGCCAGATTGCAGAGCTAACAGGCACGGTTTCCACTCTTGAGATTGGCGTGCTGCCGGATCGACCGACGGAAATCTGGCGTATGTATGCAGACAACACCAGGGCGCGCGAGGTGCTTGGCTGGCGACCATGCATCAGACTTGAAGAAGGCCTCAAAGGAACTATCGAATGGTTTCGGCAGTATCTCCCACAACTCCAAAATCGTTATCAAACGAGAGTACGTGAAGACTTTCAATAAAACTCCGCGTCCGTTGTTGCTGGAGATTTGCGCGAGATGAGCCTGTTGCAAGAAACTGCTCGCCGAGCTGCTGGGCTCCTCGGACGCGAATCGTGGCTTATACGTCGCTTGCGCCCCGCTTATGAATCGCTGCTCGAGCGATCCAATAATGGGATTGGAATCCGCTGGAAAATTAACGGCGTTACATACCTCGTTGATCCCCATCAACGGCATCGGCTTGGACAAAACTACGATCCTCTAGTCGCCGCGTTTCTGCGCGAGCGCGTCGAGCCGGGGTCGCTCTGTTTCGATGTAGGTGCAAATGTTGGAGTCTATGTCCTCCAGTTCGCATACTGGTCCGCGCCAACTGGACGGATTGTGGCCTTTGAGCCAAATCCGAGCGCCTGTTCGATTCTGGAGAAGCACGTCCGAATGAACGAGTTGAGCGAACGAGTGCGAATTGTGCCCGCTGCTGTTGGCGAGGTTGGAGGCGAGCAGATTCTTTACGCCGCCCCAGCGGACGGGATGAGCCGGCTCGGAGAACCGAACAAAGCTCTCGCAGGCAATGTTAGTCAAATCGTCGTTCCGGTTGTGACACTCGATCAGTACTGCGCTTCAGAGGGCCTGCAACCTGATTGGTTACTCGTCGATATCGAAGGCTTCGAGATTGCGGCCCTATTCGGAGCGCAGGAAACGATTCAACGTGGACGAAATAAGTTAGGCATCATCATTGAAATGCATCCCAACGTTTGGAATTCGGCCAACACGACGCGAGCCAGAGCGGAAGAATTGATTGCTGACCTGGGGCTGCGCGTGGTACCTCTCACAGGGCAAAGCGATCCGCTCGGCGATCACGGCATTGTCCACCTGGCTTACATATAGAAATGGCGAATCGAACGACTTGGCATCTCGTTACGTGTGAGTATCCACCGCAAGCCGGTGGCGTTAGCGACTACACGCAACTGGTCGCAAGGGCGCTGTCGTCTGCCGGTGACGAGGTTCACGTGTGGTGTCCGCCAGCCAACGGCGCAACCGGCGAACCGGAAAGGGAAACAGAGAATCCTGCACCCTTATTCGTGCATCGCGAAATGGGCCGTTTCAGTATTTCCAATTTGTGTCGCCTTAACAATTGCTTGGATCAGTTCGCGTCTCCGCGACGCTTGTTAGTGCAGTGGGTGCCGCACGGGTATGGCTTTCATTCAATGAACCTGCCATTTTGTCTGTGGCTCTGGCAAAGAGCTGTGCGCCGTCGCGACATAGTTGAATTGATGGTCCACGAACCGTGCCTTCCCTTCGGAAAAGGCTCATTAAAGCAGAACGGTGTGGCCGCCGTGCATCGCCTGATGACGATCGTTCTGCTTAATGCGGCCCGCCACGTTTGGATGTCAATCCCTGCTTGGGCAACTCGCTTGCGGCCTTACTCTCTGGGACGCGCATTGCCGTTTACCTGGCTGCCGGTCACCAGTAATATCGCTGTGGTCGATGACCCAGATGCCGTAAGGATTATTCGGGCCCGCTATGTGCCCGACGGACAGCATCTGTTGGGCCACTTTGGAACTTATGATCGGAACATTACCGAACTGTTGCTTCAGTATCTGCCTTCGTTCTTGCTGGCGCGCGCAGATCGGGTAGTGTTGCTCCTCGGCCGTGGGAGTGAAGCAATGCGCGAACGATTGTTGCGAGAGCAGCCTGACGTCGCTGAGCGCGTCCACGCCACAGGCACGCTGGCCGCAACTGATCTTTCGCTGCATCTCAAAGCGTGCGATTTGATGCTGCAACCTTACATTGATGGAGTGAGTAGCCGGCGAACGAGCGTCATGGTTGCGCTTTCTCACGGCTTGCCGATTGTTACGACCTCGGGGCGGCTAACAGAATCTCTCTGGACCGAAAGCGGCGCTGTAGCTATCGCTCCTGTCGGAAATACGTTGGAAATCGTGAACCGGATCGAACGCTTGCTGGAAGATCCGACTGAAAGAGCACGCTTGGGCAACGCAGCAAAAGCGTTGTATCAGGAGAAGTTCGAT
>QHXE01000143.1 GCA_003222835.1 Acidobacteriota bacterium
AAACTGGCATGCGCACGTTTCACAAGCTGACTCTGAAAGTCACTCGTGCCGGCAACTTCAATGTGCGGATGCGGAACGGTTTTTATGGCATCTCGGATCAGGAGCTAAATGCCAAACCACGCACGCCGCAACAACAAATTTTCGCGGCGCTCGCCTCGCCTTTCGGTTCTGAGGGCGTGCATTTGCATTTGACCTCTCTGTTTGCGAACGATGCCAAGAAGGGATCGTACATGCGATCGCTGCTCCACTTCGATGCGCGCGATCAGAGTTTTACTGAAGAGCCTGACGGATCGCATAAAGCCAAGATCGATCTGCTGGCGATTACTTTCGGAGGTGAGGGCAATCCGGTCGAACAGATCAGCGGCTCGGCTACGCTGCGTGTGCCAGGCCCCAAATACCAACTCGCCCTGCGAGATGGGATTCTCTATTTTGTAACGGTGCCAATCAAGAAGCCGGGTGTCTACCAGCTTCGCGTGGCGGTGCGCGATGAATCGTCAGAGCGTGTCGGATCGGCCAGCCAGTTTGTCGAAGTGCCGGAATTCAAAAATAATCGATTGACTCTTTCGGGAATTATCTTAGAAGGAATAGGTCAAACAACAGCCAAGGCGTCCAGCCCGCCAGAACTTCTTCCGAGCGTCAGCGATCAGAACAACACAGTGCAGAATGGCGAAGGCGAAGTTATCAATTCCGCAAGCAGCGCCGCGGTCCGCCAGTTTCACGATGGACAAGTAGTGCAATATGCGTTCGCCGTTTACAATGCGCATCTGGACAAGGTCACTGGCCAACCGATAGTACAAGTCCAAATGCGGCTATTTCGCAATGGCCAGCCTGTTTCTGCCGCGACCGCGCAACCGCTCAATCTAGATCGGCAGCAGGACTTGAAGCGGTTGACCGTTACGGCAGGCATGCGCCTCGGCTCGGACTTGACTCCCGGCGAGTACGTGCTGCAAGTAATCGCCACCGATCCGCTGGCAGATGAAAAGCATCGCGTCGCCACGCAGTGGATCGATTTCGAGATCGTAAGGTGATTCCAAAACAGAGCAACCCCGAACGCTGACGCTCGGATCGTGGTGTGCGCTGACCGGCGTGGTTCCCGAGATGACTCGAGACGAAGTTGCCAACTTGCGCCAGGGGTCGAAGCAGTTACCCTTGCTGAATTGCCAATGATTGCACCGGGAACAAAATTTGGCCGCTACGAAATCCGCGCGAAGCTCGGCGAAGGCGGGATGGGAGAAGTGTATCTGGCGCGAGACACCACTCTCGATCGCAAGGTGGCGTTGAAGATTCTGCCTGAGAAAGTAGCTGCGAACGAGTTGCGAATGCAGCGGTTTGTTCAGGAGGCCAAGGCCGCCTCCGCGCTAAATCACCCGAACATTCTGACTATCTACGAAATTGGCACCGAACCGGGCGCCCACTTTATCGCTACTGAATTCATCGATGGCGAAACGCTGCGTCAGCAGATGATGCATACGTCGTTAACCATCAATGAAGCGATAGACATTTCCCTGCAGGTCGCGTCGGCGCTGGCGACCGCGCATACCGCAGGAATCATTCATCGGGATATCAAGCCTGACAACATCATGGTGCGTCGAGACGGCATTGCGAAGGTGCTCGACTTTGGTTTGGCCAAACTAACTGAGCGCTGGCGCACTGACGAAGTTGACGCCGCCGCCGCTACCAGAGCCATGGTCCAGACTGAGCCGGGCACGGTGATGGGAACAACCGCCTATATGTCGCCTGAGCAAGCCAGGGGGGCGGAGATCGATACGCGCACAGATGTCTGGAGTCTGGGAGTGGTCCTTTATGAAATGGTAACGGGTCAAGAACCTTTCAAGAGCGAAACAGCCAGCGATACGAACGCCGCAATTCTGAAGACTGAACCGCCCACGCTCTCGCAACTTGTTCCCGACATCCCGGGTGAACTCGAGCGCATCGTCAAGAAAGCTCTGCAAAAGGATCGGGAAGAACGCTACCAAGGAATTAAGGATTTGCTTCTGGATCTCAAGAGCCTCAGACGCGAGTTGGATATCGGCGCCGGAGTGGAACGTTCAAGCGCATCGTATAGTCAGGAACAACGACGGTCGGGAGTTTCTCAGAAGAGTGGCGCCAGCGCTAAACTCGCAACTCAAATTTCCAGCCTCTCGCATCAACTGCGATTGACCTCCAATGCTCGAAGGCTGTGGCTTTCAGCCGTATTGCTGATGGCGGTGCTTCTCGCCGGCGGCTGGTATTGGTGGCGACAGCGCGGCGCCGTTGATTCAAATCGCTTCTCGGCTTTGACGGTCACATCTTTGGTCAGCCGAAAGAATCACTTGGGCGAGTCGGGCCTGGCGAGACACGCGCGCTTTTCGCCTGACGGAAAATTTGTGGCCTACGCTGCCAGTAACGCCGGCAACAGCGGCATTTGGATTAAGCAGGTCGGCAGCGGTGAACCATTTACTAATAAGAGTGAAACAGCGGCGGCCTTCAGTCCAATCTGGTCGCCGGACGGAATACAAATCGCTTTTATCTCGAAGCGCGACGCTCAGAAAGGTATCTGGATTATGCCGGCATTCGGCGGTTCGCCCTCGTTGGTCAAATCGCTGGAAAGTCCCGCGCGCGAGTTAGTCGCGTGGTCCCGGACCGGAAAGATTTATTTTCAGATGGATCGCGATCTCTATCTTCTCAATGTCGCTTCGCAGGAGATCACGCAGCTAACAAAGTTCGATCCTTCTAAAATATTGGATCGTAGCTTTAGCCTGTCGCCTAATGAAGAACATATTGCTTACACGGATCATAAAGACGGACAAATTGATATCTTCGTCATTCCAATCCAAGGTGGGTCGCCGGTGCGCGTGACGAATGACAAAACCATCGACAGCAATCCCGCCTGGACTCCAGACGGCAGGCGGATCGTTTACAGTTCCAAGCGCAACGGTGTTAACCAAATCTTTTTGGCTTATCTGGACGGTCGCGCCCCGGTGCAATTGTCTGTCAACGACAGTGGAAGTAATGTGCTGGACATTTCGCCGGACGGCGCGAAGATTCTTTATGCCGCCGCCAGAGATGAATCCGACTTATGGAGCGTGAGACTAGACCAGCCAAAAGAAGTCCAAATAACTTCGGATATAGGTATTGAGTTATGGCCCGATGTTTCAGCGGACGGCCAGGCAATAGCTTTTCAAGCCACCAACGCCACCAGTGGCGCGACACTATTCAATTGCTCCTTGGTGGCTAAATCTCTGACAGGCGAGGCAGCGCCAACGCAATTGGCTGCGGATGGCTATGCTCCACGTTGGTCACCCGATGGTAAACAAATAGCCTTCCTGCGCTACACCAACGGTCCAAGCAATCTCTGGGTGGTACACGACACCGGCGGAGATGCCAGACCGGTCACGACCGGCGGCGTCACGTTTGGCGGTTTTACTCAACTGCCATATAACTTTTTGCAAACGCAGGATTTTCAGTGGTCGCCTGACAGCCGGCGACTCGTTTACTGTGCCAACACATCCGGTGCGGCGAATGTCTGGCAAACCACAACCGACGGTTCTGACCAAACGCGGCTCTCCGATAACGCCGATCCAGGCGTGCTTTTTTTCAATCCGTCCTGGTCGCCAGACGGACGGCAAATTGCTTGGTTGGCGATGTCGAAACCACGGCGCGAACAGAAAATCCCGAGCTGGAGCGTCTGGGTCGAGACGGACGGGTCGAGCCAACAAATTTTTCAATCAGATTCGGTTTTGGGTTTGATTGGCTGGTCCCAAAAAGCGCAGGAGCTGATCGTTAAATCGATTGTCGGTAAGAGTATTCCGCCGGGCACGCCTGATGATGTCAGTCTGTTCGCAATTCCTATCACGGGCGGTAGTCCTCGTTCCCTGGCGCAGCTCAAGAAGACCTACTTTCAAAACATACAACTTGCTCACGCGAAAAATCAGATCGCTTTCGTCACTCGTCAGGATGGCACGGACAGCTTGCAGGTAATTTCAGTCTCAGGCGGCATGGCAAAGACGGCAGTCACCAGTAATGACAATCGAGTTTACTTTTCTGATTTGGTTTGGTCGCCCGATGGCAAAACTATTTACTACGGGAAGCAGGCAAGTTGGAGTGTGCTTTCCATAATCGACAACTTCAACTGAGTACATCGCCCCATCACAGGAGGAGAAGACAATGGCAACGAGTTCAAAGAAAGCTGTCAAGCAGTCGAGAGCGAAAAAGAGTAAGACTAACCTCGCCCAGTACGCCCGATTACGGACGATACTCGATTCCCTGGACATCGGCGCGCTTCGTTATTATTTGGACGCCCCGAGTGCAGCGGAACGAGAACAACGCTTTGAGAAACTCCAGTCAGCGTTAATGCCGATTATTCGCGAGATTTGGAACCCGGGCGAGGGTATTACCGACTGTCCGGAAGGATACATGGACTGCGGCGGTGTCTGTGTGCCTTACCAGTGCGTAGGGAGTGGCGCGTTCTAAGGGTTCGCGGCCTTCGCACAAATCGATAACTTCTCGGTGACCGCTCGCGAAATTTCGGTGCGGACCGCAGTGTCGAAGGTGTATCGCACCACCTCGCATGAGGAGGCTCTGGCAGTCCTCGTTGTGGCTGGCAGCTCGGCGCGTAATCTAACGAAAATATAAGGAGATTATTCTGATGTTCCACGGAAACTCTGAAAAGTCACTCATTACTATTCTCGCCCTGTCTTTGAACGCGGTTATCGCCTTAGCTCCGCTCTCGGTCTTTGGGCAGCGAGACAAGAAATCAGCCAAGGCTGAAGCGGAGAAACCAGCCCCGGAAGAAACGGCCAGACAGCAGCCATCGCCTGTGCCATCGCCTGTGCCGGTGAAACAGGATGAATCGAAGAAGCCCGAGCAAGCTGCGTCCGAAGAGGAAAGCAAGCCGCGTGACCCAATGTCTACGCCGACTTTCAATGGCTTGAGGTTTCGCTCGATTGGTCCGGCGTTCACTTCGGGCCGCGTCATTGGCTTCGCGGTTGAGCCGAATAACCCTTCGCACTTTTTCGTGGCCTCCGCCTCGGGTGGCGTTTGGAAGACCGTCAATGACGGCACGACCTGGACGCCGGTGTTTGATCGAGAAGGTTCATATTCAATCGGCGCCATTGCGCTCGATCCAAAGAACCCCTTGACGCTGTGGGTGGGAACTGGAGAAAACAACAGTCAGCGCAGCGTCTCGTATGGCAGCGGCCTCTATCGCTCTGATGATGGCGGCAAGACCTGGAAGAACGTGGGATTGAAAACGTCAGAACACATCGGCCGCATAGCCATTGATCCGAAAGATTCGAACGTCGTTTACGTCGCGGCGCAGGGACCCTTGTGGGGTTCGGGTGGAGACCGAGGGCTTTTCAAGACGACTGACGGCGCCAAAACGTGGAAGAACATACTGAATATCAGCGAGAACACCGGCGTCACCGATGTCGTGATCGATCCGCAGAATCCGGAAACGATTTACGCCGCATCGTATCAGCGCCGCCGTCACATGTTTACCTTAATCGACGGTGGGCCAGAGAGTGCGATCTACAAATCTACTGATGCCGGTGCGACGTGGAATAAAGTTCGGGCCGGATTGCCGACGATTGAAATGGGCCGCATCGGTTTGGCAATTTCTCCGGTCGATTCAAATGTAATCTACGCCACGATTGAAGCCGCGGATCGAAAGGGTGGCATCTTTCGCTCGAACGATCGCGGCGGAAGCTGGGAGAGACGCAACGAATTCGACGCGGGCGCGATGTACTACTCGCGCATCGTCGCCGATCCGAAAGACGTCGATCGCGTTTATGTGATGAACGTCTTTCTGATGGTTTCGGATGACGGGGGCAGGACGCTGCGGCGTCTCGGTGAAAAATCGAAGCACGTCGATAACCATGAAATCTGGATCGATCCGAACAACACGAATCACTACCTGGTGGGCTGCGACGGCGGCGTCTATGAAAGCTACGATCGCGGCGCCAACTGGGATTTCAAACGGAACTTGCCGGTGACGCAGCTTTACGATGTGACGACGGATAACGCGGCGCCATTTTACAACGTCTTTGGTGGCGCTCAGGACAATTTCGCTTTTGGCGGACCGTCGCGCACGCACAATGCGTCAGGCATCGTCAACAGCGATTGGTGGGTTACTCAGGGCGGTGACGGTTTTCGGACTCAAGTTGATCCGGAAGATCCGAATACGATCTATGCCGAACTCCAGAATGGCAACCTGGTTCGCGATGACAAACGCACGGGCGAACGCCTCGGGATTCAGCCCGAAGTGGGCCGTAACGAGGATCCGCTGCGATGGAATTGGGACTCGCCTTTTATCATCAGTCCGCATTCACATACGCGCATTTACTTTGCCGCCGATAGACTGTTCCGCAGCGACGACCGCGGCGACAGTTGGCAAGTAGTCAGCGGCCAGCTTTCGCGCGGGCTCGATCGCGACAAGCTACCGGTGATGGGCAAAGTTTGGAGCGTGGACGCGGTCGCGAAGAATCAATCGACTGCTTTCTTTGGCAACGCATCCGCGCTCGCTGAATCGCCCAAGAAAGAAGGATTGATCTATGTCGGCACTGACGATGGTTTGATTCAAATAACAGAAGATGGCGGCAAGAATTGGCGGAAAGTTGAAAAGCTTCCCGACGTTCCTGAACTAGCTTACGTCAGTCGGATCGTGGCTTCGAACGCGGACGCGAACACGGTTTATGTCGCGATCGAAAATCATCAGAATGCTGACTTCAAACCTTATCTTTTCAAGAGCACTGACGCGGGCCGCACCTGGACTTCAATCAAAGCGAATCTTCCCGCGAATCATCCGGTGTGGGCGATTGCCGAAGATCACGTCAATCCGAATCTGCTTTTCGTCGGCACGGAGTTTGGCCTCTTCTTTTCGATCGACGACGGACAAAAATGGATTCAGCTCAAGGGCGGACTGCCGACGATTCAGGTGCGCGACATCGCCATTCAGCGACGTGAGAACGATCTCGTTTTGGGAACGTTTGGCCGCGGCTTCTACATTCTGGATAACTACACGCCGCTGCGTCTGTTGAAGCCGGAGATGTTGAAACAGGACGCGCTGCTGTTTCCAGTCAAAGACGCTCTGATGTATATCCAGGCGCAGCCCATCGGCGGACGCGGCAAGAGTTTTCAGGGTGAATCGTTTTTCACGGCAGAGAATCCGCCCTTCGGCGCGACCTTCACGTACTATTTGAAAGAAGAACTGAAAACCAAAAAGGCGAAGCGTCAGGAAGCCGAACGAGACGCGCAGAAGAAAAACGCCGCGATTAATTTACCAAGCCGGTCCGAGCTGCGCGCCGAGGAAGAAGAGGAAGCGCCCGCGATCATTTTCACGGTCACCGATTCATCCGGCCGCGTCGTGCGTCGTTTGAGCGGACCGGTCACCGCAGGGATGCAACGCGTCACGTGGGATTTGCACTATGCGCCACCGTCTCTGCCACCACCGCCAAATCCGGAAACTGAAGATCCATTCAACGAAGGACCGGCGGGGCCGCTCGTTATGCCGGGCACTTACAAAGTCTCCCTGGCCAAGAGACTTGACGGCGTGATGACGCCTCTCGGTCAGCCACAGGATTTCCAGATCATCGTCGAAGGTCAGGAACGAATGACGCCGGCCGATCGAATTGCGCTGGTCGAATTCCAACAGAAAGTCGCGCGCCTTCAGCGGGCAGTGCAAGGCGCGCTTGAAGCTGCTAACGCCCTCACGCCACGTTTCGTCGCAATCCGGCGGGCATTGTTGGAAACGCCAAACGCTCCGGAGAAATTACTTGACGACGCAGCAGCGCTGGAGAAGCGCAAGAACGAAATCCTGCGCGCCGTGCGCGGCGATCAGGCCCTGCGACAGCGGAATATGAATCTGCCGCCTTCAATCACCGAGCGTGTTGGCAGCGTCGTCGGCTCACAGCGCATGTCCACATCCCGACCGACGCAGACTCAAATCGATCAATACGACGCCGCCGCGCAGGAGTTCGAGACCACGCTCAATCAACTTCGCCAATTGATCGAAACTGATCTCGCTAGATTAGAGAAACAGATGGAAGCCGCCGGCGCCCCCTGGACGCCGGGACGAATTCCTGAATGGAAGGATCAGTAGTCTTCCAATCGCCGATCAATCCGGCGTAATGCGGTCGGCTTTTAGTTGACCGGTCAAGTCGGGCGCAAAAGTGTTTCCCGAAAGGTCGCGGAATTGAACGGTGAAAGTGCCGGTGAAGCTGCGACCACCCCGATCAAGAGTAATTCGTTCCAGGATCGTTACGCGGCCGATCACAAACGTGTTGGTTGGATCGTAGAGCCAGGAAGGGTGCTTGAGGCTGAGTGTCCGCGGTCCGGTGTTTTCATAAACGCCCAGGCACACGTTGCCGGCGGCTGGTGGCGGAGTGTCGTTCAAAATCTCAGTCCCGTCGATGTGATATTGGTCGAACCCTTCATCGACCACCTGGTTGTCGGCTATGAACTTCACGTCCCAAAGGCCGACGATTGTCGGGCTATCCGCAATCTCGTCCTCTCCTACGCGCGGCTTAGCCGTCATTAATGGTAGCGCGTTGGCCGCATTGGCCCCATTGGTAAACAGGGGCTGGTTATGCTTTAGCGAAACTCCGCACTGAGCGTTGGCGCGCGACGCGAATCCCCCGCAAAGCCCAATGGCCAAACCGAACGTGGCAATTAACTTCGTTGATTTCATGGTAGTCTCCTCTCGGGGCCGGTTCAGGACCGGCGGGTTTGTAATGACTGGAAAGTCATAGGTTAAGACTGTGTGTCGATTTGTATTTTGAGCAGAAATTCGAGTGATCGCTTAGGCTGAAGCTGACAATTAGAGTCACGTCAGCATATGGCGCTCTTCCCGTCATTTAACTGCCCTCATTTACTAGCGCGACGTTTCGGGCGAGAACGTCTCAAAAAAACTTCCGCAAGGAAAATTGACTTGCTATTACGGCCAGCATATTCTCGCGAACGCATCCGTATCGACGCGCGCAAGCATATGAGCCAGTCTGTAAGCCCACGCGACATAACCCAGATGCTGCAGGAATGGAGCAACGGTAAGGATGAGATTCTCGACCAGGTTATGCCCCTCGTTTACGCGGAGTTGCGCCGTCAGGCTGCGCGTCATCTACGTCGTGAACGTCAGGACCACACGCTGCAGACCACCGCGCTGATTCATGAGGCGTACCTGAAATTGGTTGACCAAAAGAATGTCAAGTGGGAAAGCCGCACGCATTTCTTCGCCATCGCCTCACAAGCGATGCGGCGCGTTCTGGTGGACTATGCCCGGTCGCGAAAGCGGGCAAAGCGTGGTGGCGACGACATACGACTTTCTTTGGCGGCAGCCGAGCAGATCGCGAGCAATCAAAAACCGGTCGATCTGATTGCGCTCGATGAAGCATTGACGCGGTTGACGGTCATCGATGAACAACAGTCGCGCGTTGTCGAGTTGCGATATTTCAGCGGCTTGAGTTTGGAAGAGACGGCGACGATCCTGAACATTTCGCGCGCGACCGCCGCGCGCGAATGGAACATGGCCAGGGCCTGGCTGCATCGCGAACTAACCAAATAGAGCCACGGATGATTCCCGATCGTTGGCAGGAAATCAAGCGAATATTCGACGCTGCGTTGGAGCGCGCGCCCGGCGAACGGCCGAGCTATCTTATCGACGCTTGCGACGGCGATGACGACCTGCGCCGCGAAGTCGAATCGCTACTCGCTTCTTTCGACGAAGCGCCTAGTTTCATGCAGCAACCGGCAGTTGCCGAAGTTGCCGACCAGATCGCAGCCAGCCAGGTTAGAACGTTTTCCAAGGGCGAGATGGTCGCGCATTATCGAATCATTTCCGAGTTGGGAACCGGCGGCCAGGGTGCTGTTTACAAAGCGTTGGATACAAAGTTAGGCCGTACCGTGGCGCTCAAACTTCTGCCGCCGGAAGTCACGGCGCTTGACGACACCAGTCGCAAACGATTTCGACGCGAAGCCCAGCTTGCCTCCTCATTGGACCATCCAAACATCTGCACGGTGCATGATTTGACGGAGGCTGACGGCGTGAGCTTCATCGTCATGCAGTTCGTCGCCGGGCGCAACGTCCGTCAACTGGTCAAAGGCCGGCCGCTGAAGATCAGAAGCGCTCTGAAAATTGCAATTCAGGTTTGCGACGCGCTCTCCGTCGCACATTCAAGCGGAATCATTCATCGCGACATCAAGGCGCAGAACATCATCGTTTCCGAAAACGGGCAGGCTAAGATTCTGGACTTTGGTCTTGCGAAACTGGCCAGAGAAGGAGACAACGCTAAGGATCAAACAGAGCTGACCGCGTTGGGTTCGCCATACGGAACGCCGACGTATGCCGCGCCCGAGCAATCGCGAGGAGAGAAAGTGGATCGCCGCGCAGACATTTTCTCAACCGGCGTTTTACTTTACGAGATGTTGTCCGGCACGTGGCCGTTCCGGGGCAAGACGGCAATCGACGTGCGACATGCGGTGTTGCACGACACGCCAGAACCGATAAGCGAAAAGCGAGGTGGTTCCGTGCCCGCAAAGCTGGAAGCGATCGTCACGCGAGCGCTTTCAAAGGAGCCGGCGCGCCGCTATCAACAAATGTCACGGATGCGAGATGAGTTGATCGAAGTCTTGCGTGAATTACCAGAGTCGAAAGAGAGCAGCACTAACAATTTCCTGGAAGCCTTTAAGCCGGCAAAGCTGCACCCACTGCCGCGCTTGAATTGGAAGACCGGACTGGCGTGTTGACGAGCAAAGACACGATATTTATCACCGACTTTACAAACACGACGGGCGATGCGGTGTTTGACGATACGCTCAAGCAAGGTTTGGCGGCGCAGTTACAGCAGTCGCCCGTCTTGAATCTCCTGCCCGATTCGCAGGCGCGTCAGACACTACAACTAATGAATCGGTCGCCAAATGAACGAATGACGCGCGAGGTCGCGCGGGAGATTTGTCAGCGCCAGGAACTCAAAGCACTGGTTGCCGGAACCATCGCAAAATTCGATCGCAATTACTCGCTCACGCTCGAAGCTGTCAATTGTCAATCGGGCCAAACGATCGCTTTGGTGCAAGCGCAAGCCGATGGAAAGGATCAGGTGCTCGCGGCGCTTTCGAAGTCCGCGGCGGAGCTGCGCGAAAAATTGGGCGAGTCACTTAGTTCGATCAAGAAGTTCGACGTTCCCATCGACCAGTTAACCACCGGATCGCTGGATGCGCTCAAGGCTTACTCACTGGCTTTCGATCGCTCGAACAAAGGCAAGTACTTTGAATCTGTGCCGTTGTTCCGGCGCGCCACCGAACTCGATCCCAATTTTGCTTATGCCTACGTGCTGCTCGCCGGCAACTACATTATCCTCACGCAGCCACGTCATGCGGCGGAGAACGCCGCTCGCGCTTATGCGTTGAAGGATCGCGTCAGCGATCGAGAGAAGCTCTACATTACCAACTACTACAATGTTGCCACCGTGGGCGATTTGGAGAAATCTGTCGAAGCGCTGGAAGTCTATAAGCGAACATACCCGAATGACTTTCGACCACCAGGCAATCTTTCCTGGACTTACTTGATGTTGGGCCAGTTCGATAAGGCCGTAGCGGAAGCTCGCGAGTCCGTGCGCCTCAACCCAAACATTTCCGCCTGGCATGTGACTTTGGGCACCGGCCTCATGCGTCTCAATCGCTTCAGCGAGGCGAAAGAAGCTTTCACGCGCGCGCTCCAGATGAACCTGGACGATGCACGCATGCACACCGGCCTGTACCAGATCGCTTTCATCGAAAACGACGCGACGACGATGCAGCAGCAGATGGACTGGGCTCGCGGACTGCCGGAGGAATATTTCGCGGCAGACATGCAAGCGAGCGCGGCGGCCTATGCGGGACAGTGGCGGCGGTCTCAGGAATCTGTGCGGCGCGCTATCGATCTGGCCACGCGCGTGGACGTGAAAGAAGTGGCCGCGCGTTATGCGGCAGAGCAAGCATTGCTAGCGGCGGTGCTCGGCAGATGCGATCAGGCCAAGGCTTATGTGACGCAATCACTCGCGCTCGAGCGCAATCAAGTAACTCTCTCGCGCGCGGCGTTAAGCCAGGCGTGGTGCGGCAATCAAACTCAATCGTTGATCGACGAACTTACTAAGGCACACGGGAGCGACACGATCGTCAACGGGCTCTGGCTGCCCGTAATTCGCGCGGCGATCGGAATCAATCACGGCAACGCGGCAAAGGCAGTTGAGCTGCTGGAAAGAGCGCGCGCCTACGAGCCGGCGGCGGAATTCTGGACTAATCATTTGCGCGGCGAGGCTTACCTGAAACTCGGACAAGGCGCGGAAGCCGCAGCCGAGTTCCAACGCATTCTCGAGCACCGCGGCGAAGCTCCACTTTCGGTCTTGTTTTCGTTTGCAAATCTCGGCTTGGCCCGCGCGGCCCAACAAAAAGGCGATGTTACTCAGGCGCATAAGGCTTACGAAGATTTTCTTGCGCTTTGGAAAGACGCAGACTCGGATCTTCCGGCGATTCAAAATGCCAAAGCAGACTTTGCAAAGTTGCGCTCGAGTCTACGATGATTCTGGCAAAGTCGTATTAGTTACCCCTCTTTCAACTCTCCTACCAAAGTCCTCCCTTCGCCGTATTCGAGATCGCTGATTCTCCAACCAGTCTTGCCGTTGACGAGCACAAAGACGATATGCTTCTTCTGCCCAAAGTTCTCGAATCGGACGTTCACTTGCGCTTTCCCGCCGGCAGACGTCGCTTTATCGATGGCGAACTT
>QHXE01000991.1 GCA_003222835.1 Acidobacteriota bacterium
ATGTACTGATCTAATTAACTTTAGCTTGACGTATTGGGAACAATCCTGTATTCTGTTCCCCATGAGAATCTATGGCCGATTGAGCAGCGGAAAAAGGAATTGGGACCCTATCGAATTTAACTCCAAGGGAAAACCCGTCCTCGACTCCGCCAAAAGCTACACCGCGTTCGCTGTTCGCGGCACCTGGTTCAGCGTCAAGAAAAACAAAATCGACCGCCAGGTTTCTGAATCCGTAAAAACTCTAGACGAAGCTAAGGTGCTGCTGAACCGCCTTCGCGCTCTAAAGGACGGCACCATCGCTCCGACTGCTCCGACTCTAGACGCATCCGGTCGCATGCGAATTGCAGACCAGGTTGTCCAGTTCCTGGCTGACACCAAGACCCTCGACAAAGCGAAAGGGTCCTACGACAAATACAAGAAATACCTCAATCGCTTCGTGAGCTTCTACAAAAAACCATACGCCAACCAGGTCACCAAAGACGATATCCTCCGTTTCATTGATTGGTTGCGAGCAAACGTTCCAACTCGGCGTGCTGATCGGCAGAATTCCACCATTCGGCTGCACCTGACGATCCTTCGTGCTTTTCTCAAATCGGTTGGCGTTAAAGAATTTCCGCTGCGTGAAAAGGAATGGCCGAGGGTTACCAAACCAGCGAAGCAGAAGTACTCGATCAAGTTCCTCAACCGCATCCTAGCTCGTGCTGACGAGGACGAAAAGGACGCCATTCTGTTCGCGTTGTACACCGGATTTCGCCGTGGAGAAGTCACCCACACCCGGTATTCCGACATCAACTTCGCCGCTGGCAAAGTCAACGTTTCTGACAAGCCAGAATTCGCTTGGAGGATCAAGGACCGCGAGGAACGGCCTTCCGGCATCGATGTTCCAAAAGACTTCATCCAGCGGATGCGTGATCGAATGAAGCGTCACAATGCATCTCTCGATTCCCTGATCTTCACCAACGAACGGAACGAGAATCCCGATGTCAGCATCCTCCGAAAGATCAGGAACGTTGCCGCTCGAAAGGGTGCGGATGTTCTGAAATCTCGTGGAGATGAAATCTCGGCAGAACTCAAACTGTTGCTCCAGGTGGATATCCCAGAATCCTTCATCAAGAAAATTGACATGAAGAAATTCCGCCGCACGTTTGCAACCACCGTCGCCAACGCCCAGGGAATCGAGAAAGCTCGGGACCTTCTTGGTCACTCAAAGGTCGAAATCACTCAAATGTATCTCGCGGCTGAGGAGATTGACATCGAAGAAAATCACGAGACGAAGGTCGCCGTCGAAAACATGTGGTCAGCCGTGGGTGACTGAATAATCCTGAAAACAACAAAACGCCCGGAGGGATCAATTCCTCCGGGCTTTCTATTTTTATCGAAGCTTAAGCAAGGCGGCTTGCTTGGTCAACTCACCGTAGTAGGTGTTCCTTCGTTGTGCAATAAAATGCTCATATGAAGATTTCCTGACATGCCAATCACCAGACGGGTCCTTCCAGCCAACAAGCAATCTTTTGCTCAACCACAATCGAACAGTCTTCTCCGGTTTTCTGACGTGGCAGGCAATATCTCGGACGGTCAGACTACCAGGAAGCAACGATAATGTTATCGATATGCAAGGTTTCTTTTCTTTTTTCACTGGTACAGGCGGAGGTCTCCTTTCTTTTCTCACAGGGACCGGGACCGGAGCCTCCGGCGCAACTGTAACTTGTGCAGGTGGAGTCGGATACTTCGATTGACGAGCCATAGCAAGGTCCTTTGCAGGCGCACGAATGCGCTCGCCAGCTTGAACCTTGCCAGGGTTCCT
>QHXE01000144.1 GCA_003222835.1 Acidobacteriota bacterium
TGCCAGGCTCGCGCGCAGGCCTTTGCGCAATTCGCTGTCGCTTTGTTGATTCAGCCTTCGGGACGACACTAAAGCGCCCGAACCGTGTCGAACCTTTAGCAGTCCTTCCTTCTGCAGTTCGCGATACGCCGCGGCGATGGTGTTGAGATTGATACCGAGGTCATCCGCCACCTGACGGACAGGCGGCAACGCCATTCCTTCACGCAACTCGCCGCGCGCAATCAAACCCTTGATTTCGTCAGCGACTTGACGATAGATGGGTCGTCGATCAGACTCGTCAATCGTTATGTACATAGAGTTGTGTGTCTTCAGACACTATACACTAGTGTAATCGGCGTGCAAACAGAATGGTCTTGCGCCGCGATCCCCGCCGACTTGGGTTCCTGATAATATCGGCGACGGCGTTGGCTGATTCGGAAATGCTTGCCAGACCTGGGCTCGAAGAAACCGTGTCACCAACCAGAAAAACGTTTGGGAAGATTGTCCTAAAATTGTCTTCCGAGACAAAGGAGACCCCCGAAGAACAGAGCCCGCCAACCATTCCAAACTTGCGGCGAGTAGTTTCATAGAACGTCTGTGGCGTGGCAGTTTCAATCACCTCGACCTCGTCGCCGAGTTCAGGCATTGACGCATGCAATCGCGTCCAGACGAGTTCCAGGCTGGCTTGATCTTTCTGCTCATGTGCGGATTCATCTTCGTGAAAGGTAAACCAGTCTTCAGCATCCGTGAACGTCGAAACGGTTACCGCGAGTTTTCCTTCAGGGGCGCGACCCGCGTCCGACGCGATTGCGAAGATAAATTGCGCCTCATCCGGCAAGTAATTCTGATCTTCTTGCCAATCAGTAAGAACGACGATTCGGTTCGACGCCAGTCGTTGAGCGGCAGCTTGATCCAGGCTGAGAAAGAGCAGGTATGCTCCCCATCCTCGAAGCTGTTTGAGTTGCTTTGAAACCGATGACGGGGTCCGAGCCAAGCCGATGAGTTTCCCGTACGTGTCCCAGATGGTCAGGTTGCTAATAATCGCTTCCGTCGCTAGTATTCGCTCGCCGCTTAATAGATCGACTCCCATCGGCTGACCATCTGAACCGTATGCGAAGCGCAGAACGGGCGCGTTCATTCGCAATGTGCCGCCACTCTTTTTCAATGATTCAGCAAGTGCATCAGCGAGTGCTTGAGCGCCACCTTGTATAGTCCACAGGCCCCGATGTGGAAGCATGAGAGCCTGCGCCGCGCCGGCGAGTGGTGATCGATCGCTTGTGCACTGCGTGAGAGTTTGAAGCTGCACATCGATAAAGCGGCGGAACCTTAACGAGCAATTGGCCAAGTAGGTACTCGTGGCGGTGCGCGCTGAGCCGCGATTAGGGTCGTTGAACTCCGCGAGCTTGCGATAAAAGGTGACGGCTGGTACGGCACACTCCGGAAAAGCCTGACGAAGATCGTCCTCGAATTGGCGCTCGCTGACAGCTACGGCAACATCGGTTCCGTCCGGCAAGCGAACGACATAGGCGGGTGAAAGCGCCTGCACGTTCGGTGGTTCGACCGCAAGCTCGGAGAAGATCTTTTCGTAGATTCCTTCCGCTTCCCAACCTGAGTACAAACCAGCGGTTGGCTCAAACGTGTATCCGAGATGTTCGAAATTGGCGACACAACCGCCCACGTGCGACTGCCTCTCGAACAGACAAACATCGACGCCGCGCGCAGCGAGCAGGGCAGCCGCTGTCAGTCCTCCAATGCCACCGCCAACGACAACCACTTCGTGATTCATTTGATCAGCCGAAACACCGCAGGACGCAAGTCAGAGCACCCTTGGGTCGCGAAGATTCGACAAGGGCGTTCAGATAGGGATACAAGAGGATAATTATTGATTGAATGCCGTTGAAGACTACGTGAATCATATAGCAGGGGAGCAGGCGACCGGTGCGCGCGCGAACCACTGTCAAAGCGATGCTGAGAACGGAGATCGACAAAATCGCGCCGATATTCTGCCGGTATTGCCACATGTGTAGGCCGGCGAACATCGCCGCTACGACCATCACAGCGAACAACCGTCCGATCACTCTTTGCAGAGCTGAATAGAGCAAGCCACGATAAATGAACTCTTCGACCAACGGCGCGGTTGCTACCGCGAGAAACGCCAGGACCAAGGCAGCGGCGCGAGAGCTTTGCAGAATTCGATCGAGATCAGTCTCCTTTCCGCCGAACAGAGCGGTTGTCAGCCACGCGACCACGAACAGAGAAAGCGCGATGCCCGTGCTCTTCCAAATCCCGAAGTTGGGAGTCCAATCCCATCCAAAGACTTGTTTCAATGACAACTTTCCCATTCGCGTCGCCAACGCCCAAATCACCGCCAACGTTAGAAAATGCGCCGGCAACCATCCTGAGACAAACAGCAGGACAAAGGTCTTATCGGCGAGCAAGATTTGTTCTGTAGGGGCCGGACGTCCCCGATAGTGATAGGCGACGTAGGGAGCAACGAAGAGGTTTGGGACCACGAACAGCAGCGCGATGCTCAGCAGCCAGACAACGATCGCCGCGGGAACCCCCCAAGGTGGGTTCTCGGGATTCCCAACGGAACTCGCTATCGCGGGAGTGGATTCTGTTTCAGGAAGGGTTTGAGAGTGAATCGGCGGCGTTGGATAGATGGTTTCGTCTGATGTGGTCACGCGACTGGTAATTTAGGTCAGGTTGTTGATGGGCATGTGATTGTGAACTCTGAATCCACTTGCGGATCAGCCGCCACTAGTTTCTTAAGGTGGGAATCCACCCGCAGGTTAAGACCCTCCAAGCTCCTCGCCCCGAGTAATGCCAAGTCGCCCTTTTGAGCAAAGACCACTTCATCGACAGTGAAGAATTTGTCCACGGATTATCACGAACCCCACACTGCGGCTGATCTGTTGCCCATTGGCCATCACAAACGGGACATCCTTCTTTTCGCGACTCACTCCGATTCTTTCGAGCGTCGCAGTAGGAATCCAGGAGTATTCGCTTTCAGAGTCAACCAAAAGCCGGCGAATAATGGCGGACTGGCTGCGATTCACGACATTCTCGACTCTGCAACTGGTGTAGAAGGTGCCCACGTCACTATTGTTCTTTTGAAGGGCTGCTCTTGCCATTGTACTGATCAAGCTTTCGATAGATTGTCTTACGACCGATGTTTAGCAACTTCGCCGCGCGTGTCTTGTCGCCTGAAGTGTAGTCAAGCGTCGCTTGAATCGCATGCCGCTCGATCTCGTCCATCGACGATGGAACTTCGATCTCCAGTTTCGCGCTGCGCCCTTCGTTGGCGGCCTGCGCCCGCTCCGTCCTAACCATCGCCTCTCGTTCTGACAGGACATTGCCAATCGCGCCTGGAAGATCCTCAAGCTCGATTTGCCGGCCTGCGGCGATGATCACGGCTCGTTCGACGGCATTCTCGAGTTCGCGCACATTACCCGGCCAGTCATAGCTAATCAGGGCGCTCAGCGCAGGCTTGGAGATGCCCGAGACGAACCGCCCGGTACGTTGCTTGTAATGTTCCAGAAAGTGAATCACCAATGGATGAATATCTTCGCGCCGCTCGCGCAGAGGCGGGAGATTAATCGGGAAGACAGAGAGCCGATAGAACAAATCCCGACGGAAACTTCCTTCCTCGACGGCGCGCTCCAAATCGACGTTTGACGCCGCGATGATTCGCACATCTGACTTCAGAACTTCATTTCCGCCTACGCGCGTAAATTCTCCGTCCTGTAATACTCGCAAGAAGCGAACCTGCGCGGCCAAAGACATTTCTCCGACTTCATCGAGGAAAAGCGTCCCGCCGTTGGCCTCTTCAAAACGGCCGCGTCGCCGAGCGCGGGCATCGGTGAACGCGCCCTTCTCGTGGCCAAAGAGTTCAGACTCCAGCAGAGTTTCGGGAATCGCGCCGCAGTTGAGTTTGATGTACGGCTTGTCTTCACGGCCCGAATTGAAATGAATAAGATTCGCCACCAGTTCTTTGCCGGTGCCTGATTCCCCGTGAATCAAAACGGAAGTTTGCGTATCGGCGACACTTAGGCCCAATTGAATAGCGCGGCGAATCGTGGGCGCTTGTCCGATGATTCCTTCTTCGCCATAACGTTCATGCAGCGCGCTCTTCAGACGCATCACTTCGGCAGAAAGATGATCTCGCTCCAGCGCCGTCCCAATTTGATCGGCAATGCCTTCAACCAGGGCGACCTCATGATCTTTGAAACCATCGCGCGGTTCACTCCAAACCAGACCGAGCAGTCCGAAGGCGTGGCCGGCGATGCGCACGGGCGCGACCAAAGCGGCTCTTCCGCCGAGTGTGGCATTGAACATGATGCGCAACGCCAGGGGTAGATCGTTCTCCAGCAGCTTCAGGGTCTTGCCTTGTGCCAGCACTTCCACCATCGCCGGGTATGCGGTTATATCCATCGACTGACCGTGGGCTTCAATCAGCCCGCGCACATTATCGGTGCGGGCGTGTGGCGCGGCTTTGAAGGCGGCGAGACTTATACGCTTTTCGTCCGAATCCAGCACGCCCAGGGCGCAGTAATCCGCTCCCACCAGCGACAACGTGCGGTCCAGCACCGCGGAAGTTACCTCGCCAAAATCCGATCGCGCGTTGAGGGCGTTAGCGATTTCCAGCAATGCTTTCGTCGTCTCAGCCTCGCGCTTTTTGTCGGTATAGATTCGCGTGTACTGATAACCAATCGCCAGTTGGGTGGCGATTGAAACCAGAAATGCGACTTCTTCATCAAACCAGCGACGTGGCGCCCGCGTCTGATGCAAGCCGATAATTCCCAGAACTTCGTCACCGAGAACGACCGGCACCACGAGTAGCGAACGCGTCCCCAAGCTCCGGGCAAAGAAGCGCACTTTGTGATCGATTGTGATATCCGCAGTGTCGTCAAGCTTGATTGGCTGTTTGAGATCCAGGTGCTGAGAAAGCGTCGCCACGTCCACCGGAATGCGTGCATCCAAACTTGACGGCACCGCTTCAGACGCCCGCCACTCATGACTGACTCGGAGTTCGCCTTCGGCAGTCAGTTTGATGATGTCGCAGCGATCGACTTCCATCATCCGGCCCAGTTCCGCGACAAAGACTTTCAGGAACGAATCCAGATTAATCGAAGTCGGCAGATTCGCCGCCAGACGCCCGATGATGGACTCACGCGCTTCATGCAGCTTCAGCTTACGTTCAAGCGAAAGACTCTGCTCTGTTTCGACTGCCGTTTGCATCTAATGCGAATTAACTGCGAATAGAATATCAGAAGGGATTGCGGCGGACTAAGGCGCGCACCTCTTCAAAAGCGCGGCGATCATAACTAAGCGCCGCGTAAGTTGCAAAACGAGACTCAATTGCGCGCGTTGCAGGCTTCGTTCATGCGGTGCTGGGCATCTTAGATTGCGCAGTTGTCACTGCGGAAAGTGGTCTCGTATAATCCAACAAGAATAGGAACACGTTAATAAAGAGCTGAGTTTATAATGCCGATTTACGAATTTCGCTGTAAGAAGTGCAACGCGCTGACTGAGGTTTTTCAAAAGTTGTCGGACAAGCTGCCGAGTCGGTGTTCCAAGTGCGGTGGTCGTCTGGAAAAGCTTATTTCGAGGCCCTCGATTCAGTTCAAGGGCGAAGGCTGGTATATCACCGACTACGCACGCAAGGGCAGCGGCGCCGAAAAAGCGGAAAAGGAAGCGTCGGCGCCAGAGTCGGCGCCGACAACTGAAAAAACCAAGCCGCCTAAGAGTCCCGCAAAGAAAACAGAATCGGATTAACCAGGGCTCGGATTGAACCACCAGGCACGCCGAACAAAAGGACAGCACACGGAAAATGAAGATCAGACGATTCGATGCTGGATGGCGCGCCCTAATCTTCTCGCTTTGCGCGGCGTCTTTGGCGGCTACGCTGTTAGGCCAGGCTGGCCGGCGCGCTCACCCTACGTCTGAGGCCTCAAGTGCCCTCAACGTGGTCGCGACCCGGGCTAACGGCGCGATTGCCCCGATAACTTCCAAAGATATTTCCCTTTTTGATAATGGTGTCGAACAAACAATCAAGAACTTCGCGCCCGATCTCTCGCCCGCACGCATTGTGCTGTTGGTCGACAATTCTTTGACGATTCGCGCCGACGTCGAGAAACTGGAAGCGGCGACGCGGGAATTTGCTTATGAGATTTACGACGGCGACAAGCTGCTGATTGTCGGCTATGACAACAACGCGGAGATCGTCTCCGATTGGACCGACAATGCGAAGAAGATCGAGACGGAACTGAAGACTTTCCGTAAGAAGGGTGATCCGCATCTGTTCGACGCCGTCATGGCAGTCGTCGAAGACGCCCTGCGCCCATTGTCCGCGCAGAAGCGCGCAATCGTGGTGGTCAGCGACGGACTCGATCGCGGCAGCAAAACAAATTTCAAGCAAGCGCTCAGCGCGCTACAATCGCTCGACATCACTGTCTATTGCGTTCAAGCACAGGACCGCACGCGGGGAGCAATTCGCCGCGATGTTCCCAAACCTCGACAAGTAATCGACGACCTCGCCGAAGGTACCGGCGGCCGCATCTTTCCAATTGACGATCCGCGCGCGGCGGCGACCGCGATCTGCGAAGAGCTGCGCAAGAATCGATACGTGCTCTCTTACCTGCCACAGAGTGTTCCGTACAGCGAGGCCCGCCGATTGTTAGTGATGGGTAACGAGGGAATCAATGCTCGAGCCAAGACGATGCAGCCACCTAATTGATAGAACAATATGAAAATCGTTTAGGGGCGGGCTACTGTCCGCCGATCATAGAGATTAGGTTTTCTTCCGCGAGTATAGATAGAAAAGCGTTAAGATAATCGCCAGCAGGATGATTTCCCAAAAAGCAAACACACTTCGGTCGAAACGGCCGGTCTCATCGTGCGCATCCATGTAAACGATGAATGTGCCGAAGGAAATTCCGACGACCAGCCAGATGATTTGTCTCTTAGTGTCCCACACGATCGATTTGTGCTTTGAGCTTTGTACTTTGTGCTGCGAGCCCTGAACTCGGGGCATCACCTTCGAAACCAGCATGCAGATTACCGAAGGTCAAAGCACAAAGCGCAAAGGACAAAGCACAAACTTCAAAGTTCTATCCGCATCCGCGGCAGCACGCGCGGCTGCCCTTCGATCTCGGATCGAACTTCGCCGATACGCGTCGCGCCCATTCGCTGATAGAAACCTTCAGCATTCGGATCGGCTGAAAGTTCGAGCGCGGACACTTTCAGTTTTGCCGCGCGGTCCTTTGCGTGAAGCAACAGTGCGCGACCTACGCCTGCTCTCATGCGCTCGGGTTTAATCCACATGTGCTCAAGTTCAGCGCCCGAATCGTTGAGCACAATCGCACAACAGCCCACAATCTCTTCGCCGACCGCGGCCACAAGAGTTTCGTTGCTAATAATAAATTCGCGCGTGATCGTTAGATCATGTTTCCAGTGCTCGATCCAATTCTCGGAATAACCCCAGTGCCGTTTGGCGGCGTGCGCGATACTTGTGAGTGTATCGGCATCTTCCGGCTTGGCCCGACGAATCTGAATATCCATGTCCGCAGTCTAACATGGCCCTTGCTGACGCGCGGGCTTCTGACACCGGTTCCGGGCCCCTGTCAGAAGTCCGGCAGTCACGAGCCTCGTTCTGCACAGGGTCGTTGTAGAATGCTAGACGTTTCTCTTCTCGGTGGTTCGGTGCGATCTCCGTGCCTCCGTGGTGATGGAACGCATTGTCTTTCTCGAGCGCAACACGATTCAAGCGAATTTTCGTCAGCCCAACTTCGAACACGAGTGGACTGAGTATGGCGAGACTTTTCCCGGGCAGGTGCTTGAACGCTTACGCAGCGCCACCATTGTGATCAGCAATAAACTCTCTTTGCGCGAAGCCGAATTATCGGAGGCGCCAGGACTGAAACTGATCGCGATTGCGGCGACGGGCTCTGACTGTGTCGACCTTGATTACTGTCGAACTCGCGGTATCGCAGTCTGTAACGTGCGCGGATACGCGGTTAATGCGGTACCGGAGCACGTGCTAATGCTAATCCTGGCGCTGCGGCGGAACTTGCTCGCCTATCGCGAAGACGTGCAACGCGGGAAGTGGCAACTATCGAAACAGTTTTGTCTCCTGACTCACGAACTGCGCGACATCAAGGGGAGCACGCTCGGCATTATTGGTTATGGCTCAATTGGCCGGAGCGTGGCGCGTTTCGGGCAAGCGCTCGATATGCGCGTGTTAATTGCAGAACGCAAGAATGCGGAGATAGTTCGTGATGGTCGAAGGCCGTTCGAGGAAGTGCTGCGACAGAGCGATATCATTACGCTGCATTGTCCTTTGACTGAGGGAACGCGAAAGTTATTTGGCCACGCCGAATTCGAGATGATGAAACGCGATGCTCTGCTGATCAATACTGCACGGGGCGGATTGATTGAAGACGCAGCGTTGATTGAAGCCTTGCAGAAGGGTGTGATTGCCGGCGCGGGTCTCGACGCTTTGCGCGAAGAACCGCCACGCGATGGTAATCCTCTGCTCGACCTGAACCTGCCGAACCTAATCATCACACCGCACATCGCGTGGGCCAGCAATGAAGCGATGCAAACTCTCGCCGACCAAGTAATCGACAACATCGAGAGTTTCGTTGCCGGAAAACCGCGGAATCTTCTGACTTGATGTGTTGACTGTCCCGGATTCGTTTAGAGGCGGCACTGGTGCAGCCAATGATCCCTTGAGCCGCTCATCGATCCAAAGAGAAGACGTGCCGCACAAATGCGGCGTCTAAACGGACGTGACTGATTGTGAAGATCGGAATTACGATGTCGCTGCTTCGCTGACTGCCGGATGCTCTTCCTCAGTGGTGTAAAGATTGAGGATCTCGCGGCCTTGCCGAGAGCGCGGGTCGATGGTGCGCAGATGTTTGCGGCCCTTCATCTCCCAGATCGCAGTGACGACGCCGTCTTTTTCCACGGCTTGGTAAGTTATCTCTTCGTTCTCAGACGCGGCAGGCTGAGTATTGGCTGATGCAGACTCGTTTTCGGACATAGAAAACTTCGGAGTGCTCCTGTGATTGATTGTGGAATTCGCTTGACGGATTCTGGCACAGCAGCAAAGCGGATGTCTAGCTGGCAAGGATGGGGGTTGGGTGTTGGGGGAAGGGTGTGGAGACTTTTGGGCTTTGGTTTCAACTCTTCGATCCTAAAATTCACACAATCAAGGCCAAAGACCAACACTACATTTAAACCCAACCGCACGCCTAAGAAACACCCAAGTCGGAACACCCAAAACCCTACACCCCAAACCCTATTCCGTAAGCGAGTTCGACCGCCCGTCTCGCGGATACCACTCCCCAACCCTGGCGATCGACTTCTATTCCGGGGACGCGCTCAGCCGTGTCGATGAGGATGCGTTTGATTTGCTGCGGCCTCAGTAGAGAATTTGCTTCCAACATGCAAGCAATGAGCGAAGAAACAATCGGCGCGGCGAATGATGTTCCATCGACGTATTTGTAGTGCTGATTGATAACGTTGCCTTCGCGCAGCTTGATCGTGATCAATTGCCGCAGCAATGAAATCCGCAGAGAACGCGCTTCGTAGAGATCCTTATCGACGTCGGAATTCTTCTCAATCATGGGACGTAATTCAGAATCTGACGCCGCATCGAGCTTTGAATAGAGCTCGGCTTCTTCCGCAGTCGGTGTCCGTGGCAGAATCGGCGCGGCTACCCAAATTCCCGGCGCAATCACCTCGGGCTTCTGCAAACCGTCAATCGTCGGCCCATAAGAAGAGCGATACATGCCGCGGCGCGCGCGGTCTGTTGAGTTCTGATCGTCCAGACCGCCGACCGCGATGCATGACGGCGCGCTCGCCGGCGGCAGCACCGGGTGGCCAGGCACATGGCCGGCGTTTCCGACCGCGCACACGATGGTTAATCCTTCGCCTACGCAACGCTCGACGGTCTGCGCCAGCGAATTGGTGAGATAACTTTCTTCGAAGTCGCCACCTGCCGAGATATTAACGACGCGAATCTGGTGCTCTCTATGATGGGCCAAAACCCATTCGAGCCCGCGGCGAATCTGATCCTCAGTTATACGCCCGGTGCGGCCAATCTTTACCAACACCACGTTAGCGTCTGAAGCAATGCCGCGATAAAACCCGCCACCTAATTCGCCGTTGCCGGCGGCGACCACCGAAGTCATCATCCCATGCCAGCTCGCGACATCGTTGGTTTCGAGCGAAGTCTGGTCACCTTCTTCGGAAAAAATGCTGTGGTAAGCAAGGATGCGGTTGGTCGGCGTCGTCAGATCGGGATGGGCGTAGAATCCGGAGTCGAGAAAAGCGACCGTCACTCCGCAGCCGGTGAATCGTTCGTCCGCGTCCATCCGCAAGGGCGTTGGCAAAACGAAATCATTCTGCTCGAATACCAGCGAATGTGATTCAATCTGGCGCTGCGCGCGATTGAAGAGTTCAATGCAGCGACCGCAGACTTCAGTCGCAGGAGTTGTCGCTGCATTCGCCGTTATGATCGATTGCAGGGCCTCGGGCAACTCGGCGATGGCAAATAACTCGCTCGGCGCGAAACGATCGCAGACCGGACAGATGATTGCGTCAGTCTCGCCGGATCGCAAAGTCTCTTCAGCGTTTTCGATGACGTTGTGCATTCAAAACTTCAAACGACTGTTGTTTCTACTTCGCGGCTTTTCCGAAAACTCCCTCTCCCATTGGGAGAGGGTCGGGGAGAGGGCATACGGCAAAGCGCCGAAGAAGAATGATTTTTGTTGTTACGTTGTTTCGTCCTAAGCCCTCACCCTAACCCTCTCCCAAAGGGAGAGGGAATTCCTCCAGGTCAAAAACTCGCGGCATTGACGCCAGCTTCTGCAGATTCAGAATGTGCGCGACAAAAACCGGGCGCGCATAGAATGCGCGCGACGTGCTGCCGTGGCCGCGCCCCTTCGTGCGCGCCTGTACCAGTTTTCCCAAATCTCCCGTGACTGAGTCAATCCCGCGGGCGCGAATTTGCCTGCGGATCGCTTCATAATCGGCAACAACCTGATCGTGAATCTTTAGATTGTCGAGATCGAATTCAGCCGCTGCGTGCAGGATCGAGTGTTGCTCCAGAGCGCTCTCATAGACGCGGCTGACCACCACCATGCTTCTGAGCTTGTCGTAAAGATGGCTGTCTTCGAATTTGTTTGCGAGAATCTCCGCTGGCTCGAGCATCGTGATGGCCATTGATTCTTTCACCCGCAGAGTGCCATTGGCTTCCTTTCGCAGCGGCACAACCTTCAGCTCCCAGTCGCCGAAGTCAGGCTCCTGCCGCGAATTCTGCGGCAGGCCCAGATAGTGCTCGATGACTAATCCGGCCCAGCCTTTGTTTTCGTGGCCGTTCTTCCACACCGGAATCCGATATTCGTCGGCCATCACTCGCAGGTCCTTGCCTACCAGTTGATTGATGTGGCGGACAGCGTCTTTACGATCGAGTGTTTGGTTGGTAATGAAGAAAGACATTTGGATTGGGAACAGATTAACCGCAACGCGGTTGCGCCCTTGCCGCTGCCGTCGATGTTGGGTATCGCGGCGGTCGCAACCCCGTTGGGGTTGATCATTGCATCAATGCAGTTCCCAGGGTAGCCGCTGCGGCAACCCTGGGCTGAAGGACGGAACCGCTTTGCGGTTAAAAATCGGGGTGCCGCGCGGCCATTTGTATCACAGCCGCGTTCTCGCTCGCTCCAATTCTTCCGCGACTCTCGCTGGTGCGGTACCGCCAACCTGCGATTTCGTCGCGAGAGTTCGCGCCAGCGATAGCGAATCGAACAAATTCTGATCGATCAAAGACGAAAACGATTTGAGATCGTCGAGGGGAAGCTCATTCAACTCAACACTGCCTTTAATAGCCTGAACGACGATCCGACCGACGGTTTCGTGCGCCTCACGAAACGGCATGCCTTTCCGCACCAGATAGTCAGCGAGCTCCGTGGCGTTGAGATAGCCGTGCGAGGCTGCTTCATGAGTTCTCTCCCGGTTGAAACGAATGTTGCCCAGCACAGTTGCGGTCACCGCAAAAGACGCATTCAGAGTATCGACCGTATCAAAGATCGCTTCCTTGTCTTCCTGCAAGTCCTTGTTATAAGCCAGCGGAAGACCTTTCATTGTTGCCAGCAGCGCCACGAGATGACCGAAAACGCGCCCGGCTTTCCCGCGCACCAACTCCATCGAATCGGGATTTTTCTTTTGCGGCATCAGACTCGATCCGGTCGCCACCGCATCGCCCAATTCGAAGAAACCAAATTCAGCGGTCGAATAAAGAATAATGTCTTCGGCGAGCCGCGACAAATGCATCATGATAAGCGACGCAGCGCTGGTGAACTCGATGCAGAAGTCGCGATCGCTAACGGCGTCCAGACTGTTGCGCGATATTTCATCGAAACCGAGAATGCGTGCGACTGCTTCGCGATCGATCGAATAAGAAGTTCCCGCCAGAGCGGCCGATCCCAGCGGCAACACGTTGATTCGTTTGCGAGCATCAGTAAGTCGTTCGCGATCCCGCCTCAGCATTTCAAAATATGCCAGACACCAGTGCGCGAATAAGATTGGCTGCGCACGCTGCAAATGGGTATAGCCGGGAATCACCGCGTCGCGATTTGCCTCCGCGAGATCGAGCAGAGCCTCTTGCGTGTTCCGCAAGGCGACCGCGAGTTTATCAACTTCTCCACGCAGCCAGAGGCGCAAGTCTGTGGCTACTTGATCGTTTCGACTACGTCCCGTGTGCAGCTTGCGCCCCAGGTCACCAATCATTTCCACGAGGCGCGCCTCGACGAAGGTGTGCACGTCTTCTGCCGGTTGCTCATCGAAATAATCGGCGCTAGCCTGGCCGCGATCTCCAATCATCTTGAGCGCGGACTTAATCCTCTGTGACTCTGAGTTAGTCAAGACCCCCGCGGTCTCCAATCCATCGCAGTGGGCCATGCTCGCCTGCACGTCGACAGCGAACAGCCGGCGATCAAAGCCAAACGAAGAGTTGAATTCCGCAAAGCCGGGATCGGTTTCACCCTGGAATCGACCGCCCCAAAGATTTGTATTCTTCCTATCGCTCATGATTAATGTTGTCTTCAATCGCGCTGATTGGCTTGACGCGGCTGCATGACTCAGGCTATTTTATGCATCTATGCGGAGAAAATGCAACTATTATGCATGGCGATGCGTCCGAATGTCCGACAAACTTCAGTTTGTCGTGTGGGGTGGCAACTGAATCCGGTTGATTTCAAAGGATCTCGACAAACTGAAGTTTGTCGGACACACTGATGTTAAAGAGACAGCGACAGAAGAAGATTCTGAACCTCATTCGCGCGAAGCGGATCGGAACTCAGGAGGCTCTGCGGGCGCATCTGGAACGCTCGGGCGTGCCCGCTACGCAGTCGAGTGTGTCGCGCGACCTGGAAGAGTTGGGTGTTATCAAGCACCACGGCTCTTATGCTCTGCCGCATACGAACGGAGATTCGGCGCGAGGTTTGTTGAGTCTGGATGCCGCCGGCGAGGTGCTGGTTGTCGCCAGGTGTTTGCCGGGCCGCGCTTCATCGGTTGCAGTTGAGATTGACGACGCAGCCATTCCGGAAATCGTCGGCACGCTGGCGGGTGAGGACACAATCTTCATTGCCGCCCGGGATCAGAAGGCGCAGCGCGTTGCGATCAAGAGAATTTGGGAGTTGTTTGGATGAAAGGATTTCACCACGGAGACACGGAGGTCACGGAGAACAGATTACAAAGGCTCGTTCTGCTCCGTGCGCTCCGTGTCTCCGTGGTGATCTTCTTGACCAGAAAATGAAGGACGAAAACATTAACAAGATCGTCTTGGCGTACTCAGGCGGACTGGATACGTCGGTGATGTTGCGCTGGTTGATTGATCGCTACCAGTGCGAAGTCGTTTGTTATTGCGCCGACGTTGGTCAGGGTGCAGAGATGGACGGACTTGAAGAGAAGGCGAAAGCCACCGGCGCATCAAAACTTTACATTGGCGACTTACGTGAGGAGTTTGTGCGCGACTATGTCTGGACCGCAGTCAAGGCCAACGCGGTTTATGAAGGCGTCTATTTGATGGGGACTTCACTGGCGCGTCCGGTAATCGCGAAACACCAGATCGAAATCGCGCGCAAAGAAAACGCTGACGCAGTTGCCCACGGCGCGACCGGCAAAGGCAACGATCAAGTTCGATTTGAACTCACCTACTACGCTCTGCAACCTGACATCAAAGTAATCGCACCGTGGCGCGAATGGGAATTTGGGGGACGCACGGACCTGATTGCCTACGCCGAGGCGCATGGCATTCCGGTGAGCGCGACGATCGACAAGCCTTATTCAACTGATCGAAACTTG
>QHXE01000145.1 GCA_003222835.1 Acidobacteriota bacterium
AAACCCGATCGCCAACAATCGCAGGCTGGCCGGGCCAACCCGAACCTCCCCATGGATCTTTATGAAGCCGACCGCGCGTCCATCCGGTCTTGAAATCCCAAATGACTGTCAGCGACTTTGGCAACGGTCCATTTCCGAAGAAATTGCGCGCGGGATTTCCCAGCCACATGGGAACCGCGGCAGGCGGTTTTGGTTTTTCGATTCGAGGTTCGGCAGGAGTTTCCTTGATAACTTTCGCGCCGCACGCCGATAGCGATAGGCCTGCGCAGATAAGCGCGGCAAAGACGGCAGTTCGTCGGAGACTATGGGGAAAGGAGAGACTTCTCAAAAAAAAGGGATCCTCGCAAAAATCAGAGACTAACTAATCCAACCACTCACCATTGTAAACCACATCTGCCCGTCCGGTCAGCACGACCTCGCCGTCATCGCGCCATTCAATCGGAATAATGCCGCCCGGAGCATGGACTTTCACGCTTCGGTCGGTCTTTTTATTGATAACGCTTGCGACCACTGCTGCGCAGGAACACGTGCCGGAACTCTCCGTTTCGCCGACGCCGCGTTCCCACAGACGCTCTTCGATATTGCCGCGATCGCGAACACGAATGAAGATGACGTTAGTTCGTTCGGGAAACTGCCGGTGATTTTCGATCAAAGGACCGAGACGCCGCCAATCGATTGAATCAAAATCGTCGATGAAAATACAGCAATTGGGATTGCCCATCTGCAGCGCCGTGACTCGAACTTCTTGCTCATCGACGACCAGCGGATAATCGGTCACGCGACTAAGCGGTTCGCTGGTCTGCATTGGGATCGACGCGCTGTCGAACTTTGGCTGACCCAACTCAGAGCGAAATAAAAACGATCCGCCGGAGCGCTCAAGCAAATGGTAACGCTTGATGCCATTGCGGGTTCGCAGCCTCAATAGATCATTCGTCCAAAGACTGTGAAAAGACAGATAGGCCGCAGCGCAACGCGTGCCATTTCCGGACATGCTTGCTTCGCTGCCGTCCGGGTTGAAAATGCGAACGTCAAAATCCGATTCGGTGTCCGCGGACAATTGCACTACCGCGATGCCATCAGAGCCGGCGCCATAATGCCGATTGCAGATGCGCCGGGCAAAGCCTCCCAGGTCACCGACTGAAGTCAGATGCTCTGCTTCGAAGACTATGTAGTCGTTGCCAAAGCCCTGGAATTTGGTGAAACGCTGAGGCATCGATCGTCGGTCGCGTCACTCTGAAGCTGCGGCAGCTTCCTGCGGCTCGCCGAAGAGTTTTTTGAAGCGCTGAGTCAGCGCCGGCTCAATATCAAGCAGCCGCTCGTAAACGGTGAGTTGGCCGCGATGATACATCTCGTGTGCGATGGCGAATGAGAGAAACGCGAGTTTCGTCATCTCCTTCCCGTCGAAACGCTTCATCGTGTTCTCCAGTTCATCACCGGTGGCGATCAACTGGGTCTCCGCGTCTTTCATGCTGACGCGCAGCAGATTCAGCAAGCCATCCTTGTCGTTGATATCGCTGACTTCCGGCGCGTAATGCTTAATCTGATCCGCGAACGGTCGCCGCAGCAGGTTCGTGTCCGGCCGGCTGACTTCGCCGACCAAAAACTTCTGCGCTTCGATGAGATGTTGCAGAAGCTGCGCCACTGAACGGGTATTTGGCGCCGCTTGAAAAGAAAACTTTTCGGCAGGAATCTGCTCGGCTTCGTCAATCAAGCCGGAGCGAACTTCCTTCCAACCTCCAATGATTCCTGCGAGTGACATGAACGTTTCCTCCTTGCTGGAACTTTGCTGATTGTTTTTAGATCGGTAGCAGACTTCGGCTAAGCGACTTCAATCCGAACCCCATCTTAAGACCTGTGCGACTGTTACACTTCGGCAATTAAGGCGTCTTGGCCGGAGGCGGCGGTGACATGGTCTTCATCGCGGGCGACGTCTTTGCCGTTGGCGATGGTTTCATCGATGGAGAAGCTCTCGGTGTCGGCGAAGACATCGCGGTCGGTGATGCCGTCTTTGGCACCGGCACTGTTGCCGATCCGATTAACTGCCATTGCTCATTGCGCCGCACAAAGGTGTCCACTGAACGATACTCTCCACTGATGTCCTGCGTTTTACCATCCGGCGTCTTGTACTTGCCGCCTTTGACGACGCTGCGCACGGTCGCAATCACAGAATCTTTGTCCAGCACCTTAACCGTTACCTCCGATACTTCCCACGAGTCCGCTGATAGAGCGCCAGATTCGATATCCTTGATATCCTGATCTTTTCCGCCAAGCGAGCCATCGGGATATACAAATACCGCATCGTCGGCTTCGAAACGCCGGACCGCCGCCGCGTCATGTTCTTTGATGATGCGCGGCCAGTCGTTTTCAATCCGCGTAATGTCTGCTTCGATCGCTGCTTTGTCCGGGGTCGCTTCGGCCACGGCCACATTTGCATTGGTCGACGTGTTGGTTGGCTGCGGACTGGCGCAACCAAGCTGCAAGAGACCCGCGATGACCGCAGCCAAAACGAGCGTGAAGGTTGAGAAATACTTCTTCATCGGTTGTTACTCCTCCGGAGATGAACTATTTGAATATGTCTCGGATTCTAAGATCAAGATGCTATATTTGCCAAATTCCGGCGCCAGTCAACAGGTAATCGGTGAAAATATTGACTTGTGATTCGCGCTGTCATATTGTCATCGGCACAAACAGGCTCGCGCCCGCTCGGTAAGAGCTGGACAGGTCGAGTTGTTTGAGCCTTCCGCCGGCGTCGTTCCAGGGCGGCATCGATCGAAGGAGGAGTTCCAGATGTTTTGCTTTTCCTTTACGCTCTTTTCGAGTCGAGTTAGCAAACTAACTCTTTTTGTTTCTGTCATTGCGCTCATCGTCATCGCGCCGGCGCAGTTACACGCCCAGCGTTCCGAACCTGAGCCCGCGTTCAGCGACTTCAAAGGTGTGCGCATCGGCACGAGCGTCGACGAATCGCGCAAGAAGTTAGGAAATCCACGCGACAAGGCTGACGATCAGGATTTCTATGTTTTCAACGACACTCAGGCGGTGCAGATCTTTTACGACAAGACTGCCAAGGTGTCGGCGATTTCAATCGATTACATGACCGGCGCCAGCGGCATTCCTTCCCCGAAAGACGTGCTGGGCACGGAGGCGGACAAGAAGGCGGACGGCTCGTTGTACAAGTTGGTGCGATATCCGAAAGCAGGCTACTGGGTCTCGTACAGTCGCACTGCGGGCGATTCACCAACGACTACGGTCACGATGCAGAAGATCGAACATTGACCTCACAGAGATATGCTTCGCGCCGGAATCGTCGGTTTACCCAACATCGGAAAGACGACTCTTTTCAACGCCGTGACGGCGCAATCGTCGGGGCTGATTGCGAATTATGCCTTTTCGACCAGCAAGCCGAACGTGGGCGTGGTGGCGGTTCCAGATGAACGGCTCGAGCCGCTCGCCAAATTGGTGAAGACTGAAGTGCTCGTTCCCGCCAGCGTTGAGTTTGTCGACATCGCAGGGCTGGTGCGCGGCTCGTCGCAAGGCGAGGGGATGGGCAATCAATTCCTGCACGCCATTCGCGAGACGGACACGATGATTCAAGTCGTGCGCTGTTTCGAGGACGAAAGCGTCGTCCATGTCGATGGTGCACTCGATCCCAAGCGTGACATCGAAACGATTCAGATAGAACTTGCGCTCGCGGATTTGGCTACCATCGAGCGCCGTCGCGAACGGGTGCAGAAAACCGCGAAGAGTGGTGATAAGACCGCGCGCGCAGAGTTGGCTGTCGTCGACAAACTGCAACCGGCGCTCGAAGAGTTCAAGCCGGCGCGCAGCGTCACGCTTGATGACGATGAGCGCACGATCGCTCGAAACTATTTTCTGCTGACAATGAAACCGACGATTTATGCGGCCAATGTTAACG
>QHXE01000957.1 GCA_003222835.1 Acidobacteriota bacterium
CGGTTTCTGCGTCGCGAGACACGCCTGCATACCCTCTTTTTCTAGCTAGCCTATTGCTAGCCGGATCTTAACAGGGACCGAGCAAGAACCCCGTTCGCATCTTCTCAAGCGTCATGCGGATTTTATCATCGACTCGGACCCTCACGCGTTTTCCAGGCGACTTCCTTGGCACCCTCAGGACCCTACCAAGTTCGCCTTCTGATCTGCCTCTCATCGCGGGGTCTTGGCCGGGGACGAGAATCTGGAAATATCGGGTGGCATACAAAATAGCACTGATTGGGGAGACTATCGGCCCTGGCCAGAGTTAGAAAGGTCGGAGGGAGGCTCGTCGTAACGATTCCCCGAAAGGCTGCGGAGGAGGAGGGAGTAAAATCCAGAGATCCCGTGAATAGCGAGGTGCGGAAACCCAAGAAGAGTTTCTTCGGCACAGACCGCGGAATAGGGCCCTTCACAGCTGACGATGAGATGACTGACCACGACTAGATATGTTGTGGACACGTATGCGTGGATAGAATATCTTGATGGAAGCCCAAGAGGCGCAGGTCAACTTGAAGACAGCAAGATCCGCAGCAGAAATTCACGCGGAAGAATGAGGGACCAAGAATGATTTTCCACCTAGCAGCCGCCTTCTTCCTAGCAGCCGCTAGGAGCGCATCCTCCAAAGTTCTCACGGAAGACCCTCACTTCAAAGACGTCCCGGAAGCAGTCATGATCTGACTCAACTCAATCTGGGCTCCACCTCGTAGCCTGGAAACTCTAGAGGCTCGGTAGACGATAATTCCGAGCACCCGTGCTGCCCTGGGGATTCTGATGAGACTATCGGTCTCGCTAAACGATAGAGCTATGGTTCTTGTTGTTGATCTCTGCCGCTGAACCTTTCCAAGTGTTCTCAACCAGCTCCACAACATCCGCAAGATGAGCACCCATCTCTCCAAGCCGTTTTCCCGTCTCTGGGTCTTCCTCGCCGAAGAACGAGCTTAGCCTGCCGAGTATAACCATGCACTTCCGTATAGTCGACACTTCGTATCGTATCTGTTCTCCGACCGCCATATCCCAGAGCATCGCCCTGCGCTTCACAGCCAACTCAGAAGCTTCAGAGGCCTCAGATTCAGTCTCCAACATAGCGTTGAGTGAGAGCCCGGTCCGGGTTTAGAACCGATGTAACCCTATTGAGGATTCCAGAGTGACACGGCCCGAAACCCTCTTCAAGGATTACGAGGGAAAGGCCAGTTTCGCAATACTTTCTCTCCCTCTCTCACGTTTCTACTTCGAAAACCTCTACTTGGGACCATGCAGAGCCTGAATTACCGGGTCTTCTGTCAAACCTGCCGTGAACCCACGTATCGCGAGATACGATACCGATCCGACTACCAGTTCGTAGGCCGACTACTAGTCTGCCAGAACTGCGGCGAGACGATCTTCGAACCAGTCGGCTCTGGGACAGTGTGCCAAGACTGTTGACAAGCCTACAAGCAATGTGGCTACTAGACCTACGAGAACGTCCCGACGAGACCCGGAATAAGCGCAAACGGGACGATCGGGCCAAGAAACCCTCTAAGACTGATCACAAGGGTCTCAGCCGCCAGGCTCGAAAGGTCTCAGACCAGAATATCGCCACGGTGAATCCTCCGAAGATGAACGCTACGATATTGTGAGTTGAGAAATCGGGAGGGTAGAGAATAGGGTAGAGAACGAGCATTACCGTGAACATTGCAGAGAAGAAAAGGTGCCGGGGCAGTAAGAAGCCCAAAACGCCAACAA
>QHXE01000958.1 GCA_003222835.1 Acidobacteriota bacterium
CAAATGTGATGGGTGGCGCAGGTTTTGGAGTTCCTGACCTGCCGACGGATCGAAGTTACGGTAAGGTGAGAGTTCGGAGTGACAAGCCGATGAAATGCTCGAGGATCATTTGGCGGGGTTAGAGCTGAGTCGTAACATTCGGGCATAAGTGCTTTAGTATTCGATAGCTCCCGCCCTAGATTCGCAATGCAGTGGCGATGTTTGAGATCGAGACGCACAGACTATCCAAGACGTTTGGCGATCTGGTCGCCGTGCGCGATCTCGACCTGCGAATTCCGAAAGGAACATTGTTTGGTTTTCTGGGACCCAACGGTTCGGGCAAATCCACTACCGTTAAGATGCTAACCGGAATGTTGCGGCCGACTAGTGGCGAAGTCTTCATTAGCGGACGTTCCGTTGTCAACTCACCTCTCGAAGTTAAGAAGAAAATCGGTGTTCTGCCTGAGGATCTCGCGCTTTTTGAGTCGCTGACAATCTGGGAACACTTGTTAATGATTGGCCCTGTTTACGAATTGAGTCGTAAAGAGACGGCGAGGCGGGCCGAGCAACTTCTTGTTTATCTTGATCTCTGGCAAGCCCGCCATACCTATGTTGACGAAGCTTCTTCGGGAATGAGGAAGAAATGCTCGCTGGCTATGGCCTTGCTTCACAATCCGGAAGTTTTGTTTTTGGACGAACCCTTCGAGGGTATCGACCCGGTGTCGGCGCGCAAGATCAAGGACTTGCTACTCGTCATGGTTGGCAAGGGAATCACTGTGTTCATGACGTCGCACATCCTGGAAGTAGTCGAACGACTTGTGCAGAGTTTCGCGATCATCGTTGGCGGAGAGATCGTGTGCAGCCAGACCATGGAAGAAACTCTTCTATCAGGAGACACCCTGGAAGATCTCTTCTTCAAACATGTGGTGAGAGAGACAGCCGAGGAACTGGAATGGATCGGTTAGCGAGTATTGTCCGATGTCAATGGCGCGCCTACTGGCGGCGGTTCTCACGCGCCAGAAACCTCACTGTCGGTCATCAGGGTATCACCTTGATAATAACTGTCCTGATCTTTTTCAAGTATCTTCGGCTTTTGGGCTCAGCCAATATTCAGATTGCTCAGGGAGACACCACACTCGTTCATTCGCTGTTAGCCGCGATCTTCCTGGCTTGGCTATTCCTTCCAACCAGCATCACTCGCACCGACGTTTCTTTTAGTGGCTTGCGGCACCTGCCCTTATCGGTCAGTGACTTGTTTGGGATCAGGATTGTCTCGCTATTCATCAAGCCATATTCATGGATGACGGTTGCGGGATCTTTGGCGATTTGTTATCCGCTGGCCCACGCGCCCAGACCCTGGTTAGCCCTGTCTGCGGCTCTGTTGTTTATCCCGATGTCGTGCTCAACAGGTCTGGCCATGGCTCACTTACTCACCATCACATTCTGGAGACGGATACTGTTTGCAATCCTCGTTCTGCTATCCGCAGCTGCTGTTTATGTGCGCAGCGGCCAGGATGCCGGCCGCTTCTGGCAATGGTCCCGAGTCTTGCCAACCAATCTGGTAATTCGCGCTGCGACAGGAAAGAATCCAACGCTGGCTACCGGCGCGCTCGTGATGCTCAACGTTCTTACTATTGCTGCGGCTTGGTGGTCGTTTCGGCAAAGTTTGGTGAATGAGCCCAGGACTGGGTCAAGGAGAAGAATGGACTCGATCCTCTTCCGATTACCCGGAGCCGCGGGAGGCTTGGCCGCAAAAGATGTTAGGTATTTTCGGAGGTTGCTCGATCCGTGCTTCGGGCTATTGGCATCCGCGTTGTGCTGCTTTTATCTTGCGGGTTCCCTTGCTCCATCAGCGTCGGCGGTATGGATATCTATGGTTATCCTCTTCATCCCCAATGCGCCGCTGGCATTCAATTCGTTTGGTCTCGA
>QHXE01000959.1 GCA_003222835.1 Acidobacteriota bacterium
CTTTTGGTGATTTTTCCGCCGGGGAGCCGATCAGATTCGAAGCGATCGCCGAACGCACGGGAGCAAAATCCGCATCGTCCCAGAGTCCGACGAGCGAGTTTGCCTTTCTCGCTTCGGGACCGGAGACGCCGCGCCAGACCAAGTAGAACGCCGTGCGCGGGGACATTTGTGCGGGTTCGAGGGGAGCTTGCGCATGCGCCGGATTCGAACCGGAGACACAGAGGAGAGCGGCAATCGGCAAGAGGATGCGAAGGCTCAGTGCTTTCATCGGAGTGCTCCACGACAAGTCGGTAGAGGAAAGGCCTAACTTTTTAATATTAACGCGGCGGGCGGAAGGACAGAAGCCCCGTCCCGCGCTGAGTTTCCAGAACGCGGAACAGCTCTTTTCGGAACGAAAACCGAAGCGCTACGTAACTACGGTTTCGCCGAAACAAGGAACGAAAGCATGATATAAACTAGTTATCTATATAGTTATATTACTGTGGTTTTGTGGGAGGGGCGGTGGCCGCCGGCGCCGCGGCAGCGGCCGGGGGAGCGGCGGCGCCGCCTTCCTTCGGGGTCGCGAGATAGCCGGTGATCTGATTCTTGCCGACGTCGAAAACCACGATTTCGTAGGGGGCCATGCGAGAGCTGCCTTTCACATAGAACTGAACGGGCTCGCCGGAAGTTTTATCCTTCTTTTCGATGGTCTTGTCGTCAGCTACGACCGTCACAGTGTACTTTGCTTTTTTCGGATCGGTCTTGTTAAGAGACATCTGCACCGGGCCGACGCGCTGCGCGTTCTTGGATTTCTGGAGAGAGAACTCGTAATAGTTGCGGTCGCCTCTGCGCCTGAGATCTTCCAGGTCCTCACGACTGTGCGCGATAAGGCCGCTCATGACGTTCATATCGCCCAAGCTGCGCTCGAGCTTGCCTTTGGTGGCTTCCAAATCGGTTTTTGTGGCTTCGATGTCTTTCTTGGCGCCGCCGACCTCGGTGGCCACCGCGCCGATTTTTTCTTCGTTTTCCTTTTGCGCCTGAGTAAGCTGCGTGGTGAGTTTCTGGTCGGACGCTTGCTGCTCCTTGCGGATGGATTCGGCGCGGCTCTTGGCCTGCGCGAGCTCGGATTGCGTCAAGCCGACTTTTTGTGTGGTGAACTCCATCTTGCTCTTCAAATCGGCGATGCGCGAATTCGCCTGGTCGAGCTGGGCCATGAGAATCTTGTTCTGATCCTGCTGCTTGGTGAGATCCTGGCTCAGGCGGGACTGCGTGGTATAGCCGGCAATGCCCAGCACGGCCAGCGCGGCAATCACGACGCCGAACAACACAGCGATCCACCGCGGCGTACCCGTGGACTCGTACTGATACGATTCCTGCGGGCTCGGTATGTTTGGAGAAATACTCATTCCCCCTCCTCAGCGATAGTCGCCATCCTGGGTAATGGCGCCGAAAGGGAATTATCGCTTGCAAAGGGCTGGATGTCCACCGGGCGGGAGGAGGGAGAAGCAGTTGACAGTTTTGACATCCTCCTCTCCCTAAAGGGCTGGAGAGCCGGATGCGGGTGACCCGCCTGTCCGGTTCGGAGGGAGGGGGAATCCTTTGCGATTCTCCCTACCCCTATTCTGACTCTCCACCAGTGCCCAATAACCGTGGCGCTTGCCATCCCTGTGCCGATAGCAGCGACGCAGGTACATGCCTCGATGCTACGATTCGCCAGGTAGCTTGCAATAGGGTTGGTCTTCACTACACGCACGTTTCAGCGGAGCACAAGGCCACACAGGACCAGGACAAGAGAAACTAGAAATCAGAAACTTAGTTTGCATTTTATGCTTTCAAGTTTCACTCCTCGGACATACGTTTGGCTATAGGGAAGGCGGCCCACCCGTGCTTTCGAAAACAGAAAGCATGGGCCACCCCAATGCGGACGTGAGACAAGCAAGAAAAAAGGAGAGTTTGCACTCATCTCTCGTATCCATACCTGACGTGATCTATCACGCCTTTTAACCATAACGCTCACCACCGCGGTCTTTTGGACCGAAGCAGCTTATGGCGGTTTGAAGCCTCCTCCTACAAGGCGGCTCCGAGGGACCTACCTTCATCTTCCGTACAGCATGACGCTTTCGCGTCTTCTTGACGCAACACACCCAAAATCCTTTGGCCTCCAGACTTCTTGGGAATGGAGACGGCGCGTACCGGCGGAGGAAAGTAGGTTCCTGAGCTCATCCTGTTCCAGATCTTGTAGAGATTACTCTTCAAGTCGGCTTCGAATTGCTCGATCGTCTGCCCGTCCACGCCAGCCGCTCCTCCATTGGATTGGACCGCTTTGTACGCTTCATACACCAGCTTCTTATCGATGTTGAACGGCCTGTCTGTCGCACGCATCGAGGTCCTCCTGTTTCCAGTTGCTTCGGTCATGCGACCACTTGACCCGACCCCTTTGCTCCAGCCCCATTACGAGCCTTCATCGCTCTTACGAGTCGGTCCGCCCCAGTGCTCCGCATCGGTACGCTCGCCTCGCGGTTTTGGCCGCTTGGGCTTCTCCCTTCGCATCAGAGCGACTGGTTCCTGCAGTTCCACGCGATAGCCTGCATCCGCTTCACGCCCTCTCTACGCCGGTCGCCGTCCGCTCAGTCATCAGGCACCCCGCGGACTTGTCCCAGGAAAACCATACGCCCCTGGTTTCGACGACTCTTGAGTTCTTAACGACGCGTCTTCGAAGGGTTCACTTTCGTTCGTCTCTCGGATGCTCACCTGCACGAGTTGTACTCGCGCTTTTCCTCCAACGCACACCACCATGGCTCTTTACCACAGCAGCTTGGAGTGGTTTGAGACCTGCTCCTGAAAGCCGATCTCGAGGGACCTTCCCTCATCTCTCGCGCAGCTTATCCACACGGTTTATTAGTTCATGATTGAACTCCTTATCCGTATGCTTCCTGCAGCACACTATGGTCAACAATCTCAAACGCATTGAAAAGGCTTGGTTTCCGGTCTCATAATTTCCTCACACAGCTGCTTTCTGAAACCTCAAGAGCATGTACAATCCGGGTTCGACGATCAAGTTTACGGAGGCTCTGGAATGATTTGGGATTCTGGCCGTGCTCGGG
>QHXE01000146.1 GCA_003222835.1 Acidobacteriota bacterium
GATTTTCGGAACGCCTTAATTGGAAAATGATGGAAAATGGAACCCCTCGTGTTGATAGGCGCAGGTGATCCACTCTCAACTAGTCTTGTACTCTATCTCTACGCGGACCTGTCCACACTACACATGCTAGTGCGTACGACGGTTTAGCAAACGGGTGATTGCGCTCTGGCTCGCTGGTAAATCGCTGAAAACTAAAGACGCCGTCCGGCAGGCTCTGGACGGTTTGGGCACGGTTGGCAGCCTATTGGGATAAATGGGATAAGGGCTTTTTACAACCCGCGCTGCGCCTTCGGCGGTGGATGACGTTTTTGGCGAGACACGGTTGCTTGATGGCCAGAAGCAGCCGAACTAGTGGAACTAGCTTTCAGGAACCGAGAAAAGAGCTTTCAACTGCGTGTTCGGAAAGTAGTGCTCGAGAATCTCACGGAAATCGGAGCCGTGTTGCGCCATGCTGCGCGCGCCACGCTGGCAGAGACCAAGACCGTGTCCTTGACCGATACCTTCCAGAATAACTTCCCCATCCTCTTCGTGCGCTATGAAATTGTTGCTCGGAACAGCGTTCCAACCGAGCACGCGATCAATCGCGAGGCGCCCGATTTCTCCACGGAGCAGTAGCGCAGCATCATCGCGCGAGACATTGCGGGTCCAGCGGACTGGATTCTTGTAGCAGACATCGCACAGCACAGAAAAATAGGGATAAGCGGTTCGAGGCAAGCCGATTTCCGCAAGCGTGCGTGTGTGCCCACCGCAACTTCGCGTGAACATGGCGGTGACAGCTTTCTCAGCGAAAGTAAGCACGAGATCGTGCGTCGCGGCTGCAGCAGTAGCCGCAGGGCTATCGACGGCGGGCGGTTCGCGAAGAAACTGGCAATGGGTGAGATCGCAGAAATCGAAGTTCGAGTGGCGCCCGCCGCCGGCAACAAAATAAGAACGGCTGACGACCGCTTGAGCTTTCAGAGCTTCGAGCGGGGTGCCCAGAGCGGATTCCGCCTGCACTGCGGAGGCTACTGCGGTTTCCAGATCCATTGTGACGATCGGGACCAATTCGCCATTGGCGACCTTCAGGTCGAGCACACCGAAGTAGCGCCGTTTGATTTTGCCAGGCACCGCGATGACGAGCTCGGTCGCTTGCTGATTGCGGCCGGAAGCGCGCATTTGGGTTGCGCGGACTTCGCTGCCGCCACAAGTGAGGAGCAAGCTAGCGCCTGCGGACCGGATGTTCAGGAGGCTGCAGCTGGATCCCCCACGCAGAAAGATCCGCTGACCGGCAGCGGAAACGAGCAACTCTCCCGCCGGCTCGGCTGCAAGCGTAAGGTGTTGTGTATGAAAAATCCCGAGCACGCCGATGCGGACCGTCTGGGTCTGCGCCGGCGCGATCATGGGAAGCCCGAGCAAGAGAAGCAATGTGCAGAGCCAACGCACTGCGTCATTCCTCCATCTGCCGGAGCATGTGCCCGGCGGTTTCCGCAGCTTTTGCGCCGGTGACGCTGTGAATGCGGAGGAAGAGAAGAATCTCGGGTTGCTCCGCGGGAACTAGCGCAAGAACAAAGCCATCCGCCGGAGCCCAGGAAGCGTGCGTGCAAGGCGCAGTGCCGGTTTTCACGAGAGCCGTGGTTTGTTTCAGTTGATGTCCAATCGCAGCGCCCGTACCGTGCAGGGCTGATTGCCGCATTCCTTCGATCAGTGGAGACACGCCGGGCTGATCCTTGCGGCGATACAGTTCGAGATAAGCCCGCGCCATGTGCAGCGGGGAAATGCGCCAACGCGCTCCCAGGCCCATGAAATTAGCGGCTGTGGACTCGGCGCCGGGCGATTCGAGTCCAAAGGACTGGACGAGCGAAGCAAGCTGCTCGGGCGAGACACTCTCCGCCAGAAGATGAAAATACGTGTTGCAGGAGACAGCAACTGCGGAAATAACGTCAAGTTTGCCGTGTGGCTGGGGCTGCCAGCATCCACTCGCTTTGCCTTTGCATTCGTAAATGGGATAGCGGAAATCATGCCCTCCGGCGTATGCCAGCGCCGTAAAAGGTTTCACCAGAGAACCCAGCGGAATGGGCTGATCGGAATTCTTCCAGTGGCTTGCGAGGACAGCGCCGGACCGCGCATCCAGCAAAAGATACGATGTTTCACTTCTCGCGTAGTTACCCTGGAGAATTTCGACAGCGGATTGCGCGAATAGGGAGCGCGTGGCGCTGCTCGTGGGTTCAGATTGGCGGCAGAAGACAGGAGCCGCAAGAAACCCAAGGAAAAGCAACAGGAGGAAATGCCCAGCGTTTTTTTGATCGGCTATTGCGCCCATGCGTAAACGACCGTTTGCGTCTGGCGGTCGGCGGCGTCGTGAATAACAATCTTCTCAGAGGAAACGCCCTTCAGCGTGAAACTCAGGCTGGCCATGTTCTCAGAGAAGAACTCCGGGCTTCCACCCTTCTGAGGAGCGCCGGAACCCAAGTCCAGCATTTTGGTGAACGTGACGAAGTTTTCCCGCTCGTGTTGATGATCAAATCGGGCAGCAAACACAGCGGCCGAAGCAGACGGTTTCTTGTCTAAGCCCTCGAGAGCGCTCGTTAAGAAGGCGGCATTGTCTGACACGATCAGATATTTCCCGCGAACTGCGACTGCGAGAGGCCAAAGACCATCCAGCACGCTGTAACCCGAAGCGGCCTTCCATCCGACGCCCAACTGTCCGGTCGTGAATCCCGACCGAACAAACTCAACCAATGCCGCATGCATTGCTTGTTCGTCCCAGTCGGCTTCTCCGCGAAACGCCAGAGCGGTGTGAATGCGGACGAATACCCCGGCGGAGTCGCGCTCGGTGCTCTGCAGTTGCAGTTGCGCAAGAACATGATTCTTGTCAAACACGGCTTGCAACGGGCCGCTGCTATCGCCCTTGACGGAATTTTGTGTCGGTGGCTGGTCGATTCGCGTCTCCAGGTCCGACGCGGAACCCGTCTCGCCGCGGCCCAGTTGGACCTGAGGAGCCAGTTTGTCCGGCGCCGCGGGTCCCACATGTGGTGCGAGGATTTTTGCAGTCAGCAACTCCACGCATTCTTTGCCATCGGGGTCGGCCTTTGCTTCGTAGATGCCGGTATTGGCCGGAACGAGGCTAAGAATCTCTGCAACAGCTGCCGGTCCCTTCGATTCCGGAGCTTCGCGGGCGACCTTTCGCAACAAGATACGCTCCTCGTGATACTCCTTTCCGGAGCGCGTGAGATCGGAAACTGCAGCGCTGTACTGCTTCATGTCCGTAGTGTTTTGCTGAATCCAATAGGACCGGAAGTAGGAACTCGGGACGATTTTCTCGAGGTTCAGGACTATACGCAAATCACCCGGCGCGCCGGCCGCCGCAACCGAGCGTGTCCACCATGGCTCCACTTCCACACTCTGCACCTTGTCGCCCGCTAGCAGTTGCAGAGCTCCGGCCATCAAGTCTTCGCGCGTCGCCAGTAAAAGATGATCGCCGGTGACCGCGAACGCGACTTCGCGATCGGATTCTGGATCTTGGCGATAGAAGAAGTTGACGCCTCCCGCGGTGCGCGTCTCGAATTGGGCCCGTGTTTGCCACAGCGCCGACTGCATGGAGTCGGCGGAAGCCAGCCGCGTGATGTACAGAAATTGCAGTTTTCCGATGTCGTAGAGGGCCAAAACGCTCTGCCTGCCGGCCACTTGATGCAGCAAATCCGCGCCCACCGGCACGCCCCCGGCTTTTGAAAACTCGTTGCTGGCATCCTGCAGCCTGAGGAGCAGGCGCGATTGCGAGAAAACATCGTAATTCTTGCTCTTGAGCCAATTCTCTTTTTCCTGGGACTTGTCCCAGTCCCCAAGCAGCGACGCAAAATCCTTGGCTTGCAGATAGAGGAGCGCGCCGGAAGGCACAAAGTGGGAGAGCTCAGGCTCGCCCGGGGCAGCCGCGCGGTACGCGCCCCAGGTCACGCCAAAAAATACGACCGACAAAAGTGCAACCAAGATAGCGCGTTTCATGCCTTTCCTCCTGGTTTCGCAACTGTTTTTGCGGGTGCGGCGGCCTGAGCAACAAGGTGCGGCCGAACCAGGCGATCCTGCTCCAATTCGGCGTGCAGAATCGGCTGGCGTGCCGCGTTGGTGTGTTGACGCCGCAAGCGCGCTCTGACGTCCTGCAATTGTGCGGAGATGCGCTTCAGCTCTGCGGGCGATTTTTCGAGCTTCTGCGCGATCTGCAGGTAAGAGGCCGCCTCATCCAAATGGTCAAGCCGCAGCATCGCCAAAGCGATTTCGTGGGCAAGCTCGGCTTGCTGAGAAGGCTGCAGCGCGAGGCCCGGCGAAGCTTCCACTTCACCTTGGCTGGTATAAGTCTCTTCGGTGCCGAGAATCCCTTCATCATTTGCATTGGCCGGCGCGACGCGCCCAAGCTGTCTTCTTTGCAGCAGCTGCTCGATCGAAGCCAGCGCTCGTTCGTCCTCCGGAATAGAGACGGCCGCGCGGAAGAAAGGCACGCGTGCGTCTTCTCTCGACGGCGAATCCGCCAGCGCTTTCGCTAGCACTTCCATTTTGGCGTGCGCGTCCGTCGAGTTCTGCGCCGCGGCCAGGCGGGAATCATAGAAATAAGGACGGTCTGCGGCAGCCGGTTTGATGTCTTTCGTGCCTGCTGCCAGCTTCAGCTCGGCGCTCCCAAAGTCGCTGGGCTGAGGTAAACCCGCTAACGCCGTCGCCGCTTGCACGCGAAGCGCATACGGATTCTCGGACGCTGCCGCCAGCTTCGCGAGGCTTTGCGCCGGCGCCGTCTTGTCCTGTGCGGCTGCGAGCTGCACCTTGGCGAGCCTCAGTTGGAAAGACGGCTCCCACGGAGTAGCCTTGGCAAGCGGTTCGAGGAACATCACCGCCTCCGCGGGATGCCCGGTCTTCTCGAATAGCGCCGCGGACGAGTCCATATTCTGATAGGCATCGCCCACCACCAGGACGAGCCGCTTGAGCAGTGTGACCGCCCCCTGCGTGTCGCCGTCAGCGATGCGAATTGCCGCCAAGCCCAGGAAATTCGTGGCAACAAGCTGGTGCTCTTCCAGCTCGCGCGCAAACACGAATTCCAGGATTTTCCTCGCTGATTGCTTATCGCCGCCATCAAAAAGCAGCCGCGCGCCGGTCCGCAGGCTTTGCGCCCCGGGCGCCGTTTGCGGGTCTGCCTTGTACCCGGAAATAATCGTGTCCAGCGTTCCCAGTTTCGCCGCGCACTCCATTTCGTACGGAACGAGAGGGGAGGAATCGGAAACCGTGGGGTCCTTCTGCAACGTGGCGATGAGGTCGGCAGCCTGGCTGTATTGCTTCGTCGCAACCAGGTATTTCACCCAACGAAGCTGCCAACTCCACCAAACAGCTCGCGCATTTTCCTGTTGTAATCCTTCCGCCTTTGCGGTCGCCGCTTGCACCGCCTCCAGGATGCGCTGGTAGAGCGGCCCGCGATTCGCCAGCGGAATCCACGATATATCCACAATGTCCCGCAGAACGATGGTGGGATCGGGAGCCGAGGTGGATAGATCAAGCAACCAGCTTGTCGCCGCTGCGGGATCGCCTTGCAGCGCATAAACACTGTGTAGCACCGCGTTGGAACGATAGTTCCCATTGCGATGGAGATAGGCGCGAACGAGCTGTTCGACTTCAGGCTTCAGGTCCGCGAACAACCCGCGCGTCCGCACGTGATCGGACGCACGGCCGAAATCTGCCCAGAAAGTCTCCGGCAACCGCGCGTTGTTCACCTGATTCAACTCTACCGCAAAGAACAGCTTCCATTGCGCGATGGCTTCGGCGCGATTCTTGGATTTGAAATAAGCAAGCGCTTCCGGGTACAAGGCAGACCCGCAAACGGCGCCCGGGGCGCAAAGCCTGCGGACCGGCGCGCGGCTGCTTTTTGATGGCGGCGATAAGCAATCAGCGAGGAAAATCCTGGAATTCGTGTTTGCGCGCGAGCTGGAAGAGCACCAGCTTGTTGCCACGAATTTCCTGGGCTTGGCGGCAATTCGCATCGCTGACGGCGACACGCAGGGGGCGGTCACACTGCTCAAGCGGCTCGTCCTGGTGGTGGGCGATGCCTATCAGAATATGGACTCGTCCGCGGCGCTATTCGAGAAGACCGGGCATCCCGCGGAGGCGGTGATGTTCCTCGAACCGCTTGCCAAGGCTACTCCGTGGGAGCCGTCTTTCCAACTGAGGCTCGCCAAGGTGCAGCTCGCAGCCGCACAGGACAAGACGGCGCCGGCGCAAGCTCCAGCGTGTACTTGTACTGCTCGATGGCTTTGCCCGTGTCTCCCAGATCCATGTAGTAGTCACCGAGAGAGAGATAGCGGTCCGCCGAGGCCGGGCTGTGCTCCAATTCGGCAGGAAGGAAACCCTCCGGCGTGCCTTGCCGCGTATCGGCGAGATATTCGCCGTAGCGCGAGGCATAATAGAACCAGATATCTCCCGCCAATTGAATGTTGCGGTCAACCTGCTTGCCGACCCGCTCCGCGATGGTTTGATCTCCGAGAGCGTTCACAAACGCCGTATTGATAGCGGGTTCGCTTTCCGCAAAGTAGAGGCCGACCAGGGCCGTGTACGACTTGCCCCAAACCGGTGGGCGTGAGCTGCTGCGCGCAGCGACCACGGCGTTGGCCAACTCCGCGTCTCCGTTTGCCAGAGCAAAGTCCGCGGCCGCCTGCCCCCAGGGCAGCCAGGCTCCGGCGATCTGCGCGAGCTTCTGCGGATCCCTCTTCAAGAGAAGAGCGAACCACCGCGCTTGGTTGGCGCCGGCGAGGCTATTGACACCCACGCTGGACAGCAAGCGAAATTCGTTATCGGTATCGCCCGCGGCACGGTAAGCCTCAGCCGCATCTAGGACGACCGCATTGCGAAATTGCGGTGGGAATCGCGGAACGACGTTTTCCAGTTGCTGGGCGAGCTCACTAAATTTCAGCCTCTGCCGCTGAAGCTGTTCGAACGCGCCGAGTTGGCCCGAATTGGCGGGATCCATCGGAGCTTTTGTCACCAGTCCGTAGCGCCAAGTGGCTTCCTGTTCGGCCAATCCGGCTGCTTGTGCGAGTGGTATGGCAAACTCCCTTACGTCTGCGTCAGACATGGGAGCGCGCAGTGTCTCAGCAAAAGCCGCAAACGTTACCTTTTGTTCGGGAGTGAAGTAGCGCGAAACGGTCGCGCCCATTTCCGTAAGCGCCGTTCGCATGCCGCTCCGCGCGTTTTGTTTTCGCGTGGCCAGGACGTGCTCGCGCCATTCTTTGTCGGAAACACCAGCAATTCCCTGCTTGGCGACTTGTTCTTTCAGGACCGGGAGCGAATTCGACGCTGCGTTCATGGCGTTTTGCAGAGTCGTGTAGGCCTTCTCTTGCTGCCGGAGGCGGGTCATAACGCGCACAAAAGTCTTTGCCGCTTCATGATTTTCCTGTGACGCCAGCAGTTCGTCGCCGGCCAGGCCGATGCCTTGCTCCGCGAAGGTTTTTGCCGGCTCCAGAATGCCCCAGCCTTCCAACCGGCGGGCGACCTCAAAGTAGTTCCCTGCCCGCTCCGGAGCCACGGCAATGAGCGCGGTCTTTAGCGCAGCGACGGCATCCGCGTTACGCCCTTGCCGGGTCCGCACCTCCGCGATCTTCTCCATCCACTTCGGGTCCTTGTAAGCCAGTTGGTAGAGATGCTCGCAATCGCTGGCCGCATCGTCGAATCGCAACAAACGCTCTTCCAGCGTGGCGCGCGCGATGTGCAAGTCGGTTCGGTCCGGCCGGATGGCGATCGATTTTCCATAGGCATCAATCGCCGCCGGATAGTCTTCCAGGCTGCTTTGCATGCGCGCCAGCGCCATCGACCAGCGGTAGTCGCGCGGCGACTGCTGGATGGTCTTCGAATAGAAATCCAGCAGCTGCTTCTCGCGCTGATACTTCTGCACATAGAGAGCCGCTTCCGTCGTAAGCGCTTCGTCTTCCGGATAGTTGTTGATTAACTCGATGTATTGATCCACCGCGCCGGGATAGTCCTTGAGTTGCGTCAGCGCGGGAATCAGTCCGCGGCGCAGGGTTGCGATCCGGCTTTTGCGGTCGTCGGCGCCCAGCG
>QHXE01000960.1 GCA_003222835.1 Acidobacteriota bacterium
ACCGATTTTCGCAACGTATCACAACTTGAGTTTGTGGATTACGCAATTGGTAACTGGGAGTGCAAATGTGGGCACCTCAAGGGGCTGCATCACCTGCGCACCACTTGCAAGAATTGCGGCTCGACCGTCATTACCGATCCGTTTCATCCCGGCGATGTGCTCTGCCAGAAGTGCGGCACCTACAACGCGAATACTCCCGATTTCTGCAATAAGTGCGGCGACCCGGTCGGACTGCAACTGAAGTACGACGTGAACGAGTGCGAAGAGCGCGGCATGACGTACTCGGCTCCGCTCAAGGTCACGATGCGCCTGACGATTTACGAGAAGGACGCGGAGACCGGCAACCGTTCCATCCGCGACATCAAGGAGCAGGAAGTCTTTTTTGGCGATGTGCCGCTGATGACGCAGAACGGCACCTTCATCATCAACGGGACTGAGCGCGTCATCGTCAGCCAGTTGCATCGTTCACCGGGCGTGTTCTTCGAAACGGCGAATAACCGCACCTACTTCCTCGGCAAGATCATTCCCTACCGCGGATCGTGGGTGGAGTTCGAATACGACCAGAAGAACGTGCTGTACGTGCGCATTGACCGCAAGCGCAAGTTCCTGGGCACGATTTTCCTGCGCGCCCTCGGACTGCGCGGCGGCGAAGACATTCTGCGCACGTTCTACACAGTGGATCGGCTGGCGATCAAGGACAAGAAACTTTTCTGGACGCTCGATCCGGCCAGCGAGAAACCAACGAACCTGCTCGGCATGAAGCTGGCGCACAGCATCAAGAACAAGTCGGGGGAGGAAATTGCTCATTCCGGCCGCAAGATCAACGCGCAGGTTTTGAAGGAAATTCAGAAAGCGAAAGTGGGCGAGATCGAAGTGGACATTACCGATCTCGAGGGCGCGTGGGTGGCGAGCGACGTGGTCGATACGACCACGGGAGAAGTCCTGCTCGAAGCCAATTCCGAGCTCACCGCGGACAAACTGTCGAAGATTCTCGATTCGGGCGTGGTGGAGACCAACGTGTTTTTCCCCGAGCGCGACGACGTGGGAACGGTGATCTGCCAGACCTTGAAGCGCGACTCGGTGAAGACTCCACAGGAAGCGCTGATCGAGATTTACCGCAAGCTGCGGCCGGGAGATCCGCCGACGCTCGATACGGCGACCGCCTTGTTCCACGGTATGTTCTTCGACCCGCGCAAGTATGACTTCTCGCGCGTGGGCCGTCTGAAATTCAACATCAAGCTGTTTGAAAACCAGGATGCGACCAGCCTGGAGCAGCGGACGCTCGATCCGGAGGATTTCTACGGGACGATCCGCTACCTGCTGAAGCTGCGCAAGAACATCGGCACGGTGGACGACATCGATCACCTCGGCAACCGGCGCGTGCGCGCGGTCGGTGAATTGATGGAGAACCAGTTCCGCATAGGCCTGGTCCGCATGGAACGCGCCATCAAGGAAAAGATGAGCGTGTACCAGGAAATGTCGACAGCGATGCCGCACGACCTGGTCAACGCCAAGCCCGTGATGGCGGCCATCCGCGAGTTCTTTGGATCTTCGCAGCTGTCGCAGTTCATGGATCAGACCAACCCGTTGTCGGAGATCACGCACAAGCGGCGGCTCTCGGCGCTTGGGCCGGGCGGGCTGTCGCGTGAACGTGCCGGGTTCGAAGTCCGCGACGTTCACCCGACGCACTATGGGCGCATTTGCCCGATCGAGACGCCGGAAGGTCCAAACATCGGGCTGATCTCATCGTTGAGCTGCTTCGCGCGGATCAACGATTACGGCTTCATCGAGTCGCCGTATCGCAAGGTAAAGAACGCTCGC
>QHXE01000961.1 GCA_003222835.1 Acidobacteriota bacterium
CGCCGCGACCGGCCCTGTGTTCAGCGTGGCGCCGGTAACAGTCTTCGGGGCAGTAAGCGCATCGCTGTGGTTAGCAGTTGCCGAGGAGCGCTCAAGTTCTGCTTCAAAGGCCAGACGCCGTCTCAAGCCCTTCAAGTCAGAGGAAAGATCTTTGGCATGTTGGTATCTTTGCCGGCGATCTTTTTGTAAGGCTTTGACGACGATGCGCTCAAGTTCGGCGGGACACTCCGGTGCGACTTCCGAGATGGCGGGCGGCTCTTTCGTCAAGATCGCCGCGATCAAATCGCCGAAGGTGTCGCCCAAAAACGGTTTCCGGCCGGCGATCATTTCATAGAGCAGCACGCCCAAACTCCAAATGTCGGTACGGGCATCTATCGGCTGATTCCGCACTTGTTCCGGCGCCATGTAGTGGGTGGTTCCCATTATTTTACCGGGCTCGGTTTTGACCATTTTCGCGATGGTGTCGGCTTCACTCTCGATCGCACCGGAGCTGCGTTCAGTTAACTTGGCGATGCCAAAGACAATGCCGGCCTCGTGCGCCGCCTGTATTGCTCTAGCGATCTGCGCCGCGATTGCCAGCATTTCGCTCAGCGTTAACGAATGATTTGCGAGCCGATCATCTAAGGTTGTGCCGTCAATAAGCTCCGTCGCGATGAAGTGCGCGCCGTCGCTTTCGCCAATTTCGTGAATCGTGATGATGTTTGGATGATTAAGCGCAGAAACTGCACGTGCTTCACGTTCACAACGGAGCAGGCGTTCCTCATCTGAGGCGATATCTCCGGGCAAAACTTTCAACGCAACTTTGCGGTCCAGCTTTGTGTCCTGCGCCAGATATACCTCGCCCATTCCGCCTTCGCCGATCTTCGAGCGGATTTCGTAACGGCCGAGTCTTGTGCCCGGGGACAGACTATGGTCGGTCACCCTCACTTCAGCTTTTCGTACTCTTTCTTTGCTTCGATCAGAATGGACACGTCCGCGTCTGCATCTTTCCAGAGTGCGAAGAAATCTTGATAGGCTTTGCGTGCTTTCGGCGCGTCGCCGCTCAAGGCTGCGGCGCGCGCCAGCCCCAAATGCGCGAGCGGGTATAAAGGAGAGCCAGTCTGCCAACTCCTGTGGTCGAGTATCTTCTGGAATTCGGCTGCGGCGTCCGTTCCCCTTTGTTGATTGAGATATGACTGACCGCGTAGGTAGGCGATCTGGAAAAGAGCCGCCCCTTCGTAAGATCTGGTCGTCTCCAATAACTGAATCGCCTGGGCGGCATTGCCCCGATACATTTCGGCTTGGGCTTGAATCAGTGGCAGAAAAAGTTTATTGAGCAGGGTGTCTTTCGGGTCACGCTTGACCAGTTCAGCATTTATTGCTTGCATTTGGCTTAACTCGCCGCAGATTGCAGACGCGTTGGCCGCAAGTCGCCACGCACGCTGGTTCCACGCGATGGCGAGGGCCTTTGCCGTCTCTTCTTTGACCTGCTTGCAATCGCCGAAGAGCGCATCCCGCGCCGCATCTTCGGAGAAAATCTGCGCGACGGCCTCCTTCAGGTTGCGGCGCTGCGCTAATTCGACGGCCCGGCTGGAGAATTCTTTGGACTTTCGTAACTGCCCCAAAAACGCAACAGTCTCGGCTTGCCAACTTTGAGCAAGATATTCATCCGGCTTTCCGTTTATCCATTCGATCTGTTGCTGCATCGTCGTCGCATCACCCTGGACAAACGCAATCTTATAAAGAGTTCTGCGCATGGCTGTGGTTTCGAGCTTCTGTGCCTGCGCCTGCCCGATGATTTGCTTAGCCTCATCGAAGCGATTGAGACCTACGAAGGCGGCAGCTAAAAGAGAGTAGCCGGAAGCCGAATTCGGATTGAGGCGAATCGCTTCACGCGCTTCTTCCAGCGCTTTATCGAATTGACCAAGCTCGTTGTATTTAAGCGCCTGATTGTTGTGCGGCGAAGCGTCGCGCGGATAGGTGTGCTTCCACAGCTCCAAAGTCTCAAGATACTTCTCCAATTCTCCGGTTACGTTGTCGTAGTAACCCGCAGAGATGCAGCCAGGTCATACTGCCGGCTGTTATAATAAATTGATGCCATCCGAGCATAAGCGAGTGCGAAATTAGGGTCTATTTCCGCCGCGCGTTTGAAATATGGAATAGCTTCGAGATACTTGCCCTTTAATTGCTGTTCAACTCCCAGGGAGAGGGCTTTAAAGGCTTCAAGCGAAGAGGTTGTGGCCTGTTGAATCGGCGCGTCGAACTTCTGAATTGATTGAAGCGACTCGCCCAACTTCTCTCTTAACTTCATCGCCGCTTCGCTAAGCGCATGAAGCACCTGCTCCTTGTTTTCAGACTCCGCCTGTTCGCGCGCAATCGCGTCGCCAGTCTGCGCGTTGATAGCGTCCAGCGTGATAACGTAATGGTTTCCCAGGCTCGCAATCGAACCCACGAGCATTGCTTTCAATCCCTGACGCTGGCAAATCTCTCGCGCTACGTCTCTAGTCACGCGCTCATCTGGCGAGCGCCCCATGAACTTGAGCGCCTCGCGCACCCGGTCTTCGGAGAAGATGTTCAGGAAAGGAGATTGACCGAGTTGCACGGCCAGAGCTTGCTTGAGCGTTCCGTCAAAGACAGAGTCTCCGGTCGTGTTGACGAAATCTGTCAACAGGATTGTGTCCTTTTCGGTTAAGGCACGCGCGCTGCGGAAGTGAAGGAAAAGAATCGAAGCTGCAATGGCAACCGTTGCGAGCGCGGCAATTAAGATCGCGCCTTTCTTGTGGCGTGTGATTTCGCCGACTATGTACCGGGCGCTCGAAATCGCGGTGGTCGAAGCGGTTCCCGATGGGCTGGTGGTGGTTGTTGCAGGAACGCCGATGCCAAAAGCCTGCGTTGTTGTTATCTCGAGCGTCCGGCCCGCCAGTTCGCGCCGCAACTCTTTCAACTCAATTGCGACGTCTTTGATCGTTTGATAACGCTCGTCCGGATCTTTCGCCAAGCAACGACGGATGATCCGCTGCAGATCATCAGGCGCGTCAGGGCTCACGTCCTTAATTGAAGGAGTTGGCCCATAAGCAATCTTGTGCAGCGAATCGAGCGAGTCCTGCCCGGTAAATGCCCTCTGGCGCGTGGCTGCTTCATACAAAAGGCAGCCGAACGAGAATATGTCCGAGCGATGATCGACGGCCTTCGTATCGCCGCGCGCTTGTTCGGGCGCCATGTAGCCGACCGTGCCACGCACGACACCTGGTGTTGAGCGGACGGCGGTTTCCATCTCGCTGGCGAGTTCATCGTCGTCAGATTCCTCCAGGGGCTCGATCAGTTTGGCTAGTCCAAAATCCAGAGTCTTTGCGTGACCATCGCGCGTGATCATGATGTTGTCGGGTTTCAGATCGCGATGCACGATGCCGGCGGCGTGGGCCTTCGCCAAACCCTCGGCCGCATGATGCAAATATCGCAAGAGCTTTTTCAGATCGGCTTGCTCGCGATGGATCTTCGCGCGCAGCGTGACACCATCAATGAATTCCATGGCAATGAAGTGAATGCCTTCGTCCTCGCCGATTTCGTAAATGTGCGCGATGTTCGGATGATTCAGCGCGGCCGCCGCTTTTGCCTCGCGAGTGAAGCGCCGCATGCGGTCCTGATTGCTGGTAAGTTCGACCGGAAATATCTTCAGTGCTACTTTACGCTCAAGCTTCGTGTCCTGCGCCAGATACACCTCACCCATGCCGCCCGCGCCAATCTTTGAGACGATGCGGTAATGAGACAGAGTGGTGTTGGCTGCCAGTTCCTTATCTACTTTCGAATTCATTCCGGCAAACCCATCCGTTTCAGCAAATCCTTGAATCGCGGGTCGTCGCGGAGAGAT
>QHXE01000962.1 GCA_003222835.1 Acidobacteriota bacterium
TACAAAGCATTTCAGCGGGCAATCGATACGGGAACGAAGCCTGAAACTCAGATCGAGATTGTGACGCCCGTCATAGACTTGCGAAAGTCAGAAATAGTAAAACGTGGGGTTGAATTGGGCGCGCCGTTCGAGCTCACGTGGTCGTGCTATCAGGCGGAAGATGAAGCTTGCGGACGATGCGATTCGTGCGCGCTGCGGCTACGGGCGTTTCGCGAAGCTAAAGTGGACGATCCGATTCCGTATGCTTGACACTGATGCGCGGGCTGACTAACTTAGTGCCGGTTCCAACGCTACAACTTGTTTGCAGCACAGGGCATCTTATCGACGGCCAACTCAATAAAGGGCCAAAGATTTTCGGAGGAAATTTAAATGCGTCGTTTTTATCTTTTCAGTCTAATCATGGCCGCCGCAGTTTTGCTCTCGAGCGCGATCGCGGCTTCAGCTCAAACGGGTCAACTTCGAGGTCACGTTGTGATCAAGCAGGCGGACGGGACTAGCGTTCCTGGGGCTGGGGCACAGATCGATGTTTTCCGAACTGACCTTTCCGGCGAATACCCCACCAAGGCCGACAAGAAGGGGCAATTCGTGTATGCCGGCCTGCCTTACGTTGGAAGATATATCCTTGCGGCGAGCGCGCCCAACGCCGCACCTTCCGCTCTGACTGGTGTCCGGGTGGGTCAGGACATCGACTACGAAATCGTGCTTGGGCCAGGTAACGGCCGGCGCTATACCAAAGACGAAGCCAAATCCGCAGTACAGCCAAGCGCAGGAGGTGCAACGAGTTCAACCGGTGGCGGCGAAAGCGCAGCCGACAAAGCCAAGCGCGAAGAGCTTGCCAAGAAGAACGCTGAGATCGAGACCAAAAACAAAAAGATCGAAGAGTCCAATAAGGTCATCAGTGAGGCCTTCAAAGCCGGTAATGTCGCGCTAAACGCGAAGAACTACGACGAAGCGATTAAGCAGTACGACATCGGCTTGGCTGCCGATCCTGAACAGGCCGCGTTGCTAACGAACAAATCAGCCGCATTGAAAGCGCGTGGCGTCGATAAATACAACGCTGGTATTAAGGACAAGGACGCAGCAGCAACCGAATCTGCAAAGGCCGATTTCAAGGCTGCTGCCGAAGCTGCAAATGCCGCGGCTGATCTACTTAAGAAAGAGCCGGCGGCAACCGATCCGGCGGAGCAGAAGCAGCAGCAAGCTAACAAATATGCAGCGTTCAGTGTCAGAGCAGAAGCTATGCGGTTGTATGTGACCAAGACTGATCCGACGCAGGCAGACGCGGGTGCAGCGGCTTTCCAGGATTACATCTCGGTCGAAACTGATCCGGCGAAGAAATCACGGGCGCAGCTTGACCTCGCCCAGATGCTTCTCGACGCCGGCTCTGGCGATAAAGCATATGCGGAATATCAAAAGATCCTCGCTGCGAATCCGGATGATGTGGATGCAAATCTTGGAGCTGGGTTGGCACTGTTCAGCATCGGCGACAAAGGGAAGTATCAGGATGCGGCAAATTATTTGCAGCACTTTGTCGATAAGGCTCCTGACACTCACAAGTTCAAGATCGACGCGAAGGCAATTTTGGCCGAACTAAAGAGCACGGAGAACGTTACGCCAGAAAAAACTACTCCGGCGCGCCGCAAGCGACCATAACCATTCCAATTTGATTTCCCGAATCGTTTAGAGGCGGATTGTTTTAGTGGAAATCATGCGAACCGGTACTCTCGATCTTTATATTGAGTGGCTCGACGCGTCTTGCTTTTACGGAAATGACATTGTCCTGATGCTGCAGCGCTCCTTCGATTAACAGAAAAGGATAGTTGACTAATTCCATTCGGTACCTTTCAAAAAGCTGCGGCCTGACGATGATGTTCGCGATCCCGGTTTCGTCTTCCAAAC
>QHXE01000147.1 GCA_003222835.1 Acidobacteriota bacterium
CTAAGCCTCGCATGATCGTCGGCACAACTGACCGGCAGCCCGTTCCAGGATAGAAACGATAGGACTCGTTGGCTTGCTACATGCTATTAATTTGTGATAAATGCGCCCTCGCAGTTTGCCAAAAGTCTCAAACCACAGAGGAGTAAACTAATGCTCAGAGCTGTTTTGGCGGTGATCGTTAGCTATATCGTAATGTTCCTGCTGATTTTCGCGGCTTTTAGTTCCGCGTATCTGATATTGGGCGCTGATCAGGCTTTCAAACCCAAGTTGTTCCTGGCTTCGAATCGGTGGATTGCGTTGAGTTTGGTAGTAAACTTTGTCGTGGCCGTCATAGGAGGGTTGATTTGCGCTGCGATCGCAAAGGGCGGCAAGGCTCCGTTGGCGCTGGCAACAGTTGTTTTCGTCGTTGGGCTATTGCTGGCGGTTCCTGCCGTGATGAAGCAACGGGCCAATAGCAAGATGGCGCGCGTCAGCTCAACTTCCAACTTGGAAGCAATGCAGAAAGCATACTGGCCAACCTGGGTGCCCTTTTCATTTCCTTTTGTAGGCGCCATCGGAGTGCTGATTGGCGGGCGTTTAAAGAGACGAGCGTAGCAGTCCGCTAAACCTTTTTTAGAAACTGGCGTAGTTTCGGATTCGCTCAATAAGAAAAAAGGCGAGCCATTCGACTCGCCTTCGACTTCATGGTGCGGATGAGAGGACTTGAACCTCCACGATGTCACCATCACAGGCTTCTGAGACCTGCGCGTCTGCCAGTTCCGCCACATCCGCGAACCGAAAAATTATCGCGACGCAGATGTTAGGTGTCAAGCGACCTGGTTATGCGAGCGCACAAGAATCTTCGTTAAGCCCCCCCTCTCCCGTTGCTCCCTCTCCCGTTGGAAGAGGCGCCGGGTTGAGGGTTGAGCGAGAAGGCCGAACAATTTACTTCCCCGTCTACCCGAGCGGATCTCTACAACACGACGAAATGGAATATCTTTTTGTTTTCTCCGCTACATCGTCTCCCAATGGGAGAGGGCTCTTCAATCTAGGACCAACTTTTCAAACGATCCGCAGGTTCATGGTCGCCGCCAAGTTGACCGTCCGCCGATTCGACGACGCTCGGCTATTCGCTCTTGGCGCAGCATCTCAAGTCGATTGAGCCGCTCGCGTCGAAGAGATTCATCGCGATCGAGATTGCGATTGAACCTGACTCGCGATCCGCGTGGGACGAACACCCGATTGCGGAGAGCAACTCGGTTAGTTCTCGGTCCGCGACCGTCCCAACGTCCGTTGCGCGCGTCGTGGCAGTTAACAAACTTCCCACATTTCCCGCTTTGGCTCGTGCCCAGTCTGTCCCAGCGTCCGGCGCGCGCATCGTGGCTGTTTACGAAGACATCAGATTTTCGCCCCAGCCCAATCCCACGCCCACGGCCCTGGCTTAATGCCGTCGAAGCTACCACGCAGCCAATCGCGATGCTGCATACAATTCTTAACAACTTCCTTCTCATCGAAACCTCCTTTGCTTGAGGAGAGAATGAACGCTATCGCCACCAGATTCCAACGTGGAATCGATCACGATGACGGGGGCGGTATCCATACTCGTTATAACGATAGGTGGGATTCGCATAAGAGTAGGTATAAGGATTAGCGAAGTACGGCTGCGTGTAGCGGTACGAATAGTACTGGCTCGAATAGCCCGGATAACTGTAGTCGTAACTCCGATAGTAAGACGGCCGACGCTGATAGATCACGTAAGGTCGTGGTTGATACACCACGATCCTGCTGCGCGCGCGAGGTCGCACCACGACAAGACTTTGACCGAAAGCGACCGGAGCCATCACGGTCAAAATCAGAGCGTAAACCGCTGCTTGAAGAATTCTTGATAACGTTTTCGATTTTTGCATAACACCCTCCAATTTCTTCTGATCGGCTCAACAACTACGAATCACGCACCCGTTTGAAGAGGTGGTAATGACAAGACGCAGAGTCGATTAGACTTGACATATTAGGGAGAGCAATTCGTTTTTATCCTACCATCTTTGGGATGCGGCATAAGTTGGGCGACGTTCGCGTTCAGCTTGTGGGATTGTTATAGTTCGCTTTCAGATCGCTTATCATCGCGAAGATCATGGTTGAAAAGGCACCCCAGCCCGGTGATTTGCGCCAGCGTCTGGACACTGTGCGCGAAAAAATTGCTGAATGCGCGCGGCGCTCGGGACGTTCTGCGGATGAGCTTACTTTGATAGCCGTGAGTAAGACTCATCCGGCAGAACTCATTCGCGAAGCAATCGCGGCGGGCATGGCCGACTTTGGAGAGAATCGCGTACCGGAAGCCGAAAGCAAGATTCCTGAAGTTGGCCGCGATAAAGCGCGCTGGCATTTGATTGGGCACTTGCAGTCAAACAAAGCGCGCCGCGCAGTCGAGTTGTTTGACGTGATTCACTCTCTGGATTCTAAGGCCCTGGCCAGTCGTCTCGATCGAATATGCTTAGATCTCGACCGCCAGGAGTTGCCCGTATTGATCCAAGTCGATCTTGGGCTCGAGCCGACTAAGACAGGCGCCGTGGAAAAGGATCTGCCCGAAATAATCGAAGCGGTAAAGGCGTCCGAACGTCTGTCGCTGATTGGCTTGATGACTCTGCCGCCCTTCTTCAACGACGCGGAAAAAGCGCGGCCATTCTTCCGCCGGCTGCGTGAAATGCGCGACGAGATTCGCAAGCAAGGCGCGTTCGGCGATGGTTGCGGCGAGCTGTCGATGGGCATGACGCATGATTACGAGGTCGCTATTGAAGAAAGCGCGACGATGCTTCGAATCGGCACAGCGATATTTGGAGAGCGGGCGAGCAGAGAACCATAGAAAGGCGATGGTTCCCTCTCCTTTGGGAGAGGGTAGGAGTGAGGGTGTAGAGGAGAGCAAGCCAGGAAGGACGCTTGCTCCGTGACTCTAAGCCCTCACCCTGGCCCTCTCCCAAAGGGAGAGAGTGGACCTGGAAACCATGTCGATCATTCAATCGTTAATTCTTTTCATCAGATGGGGCGTAACCGCGATTATAGTCGCCGGGATCGCGTTGATTCTGCTTCGCAGTCTGTTCAATTACCTGGACGTGAACCCCTTCAAATGGTCAGCGCGCACGATTCGGCGCGTCACCGATCCCGCGATCATCCCGGTGCGCGCAATGTTGATGGGATTCAGATTGGATCCAAAGGTGGCGCCCTTCATCGCGATAATTTTTATCATTGTCTTTGGTTATCTCATTTTGCTGGTCTCCGAAAGTATTCTGAACACTATCGGCGGCATCATCTTGGCAACGACGAGTGGAAGGATTGGCGCGCCCGTCGCGATCATCGGTTATCTCTTGTACGGCTTTCTTGGTCTTTATACGTTGGCGATTTTCCTGCGGATTGTTTTCTCCTGGATCGGCGCCAGTTACGCAAATCGGCTAATGCGTTTCCTCGTTCAGGTGACCGAACCTTTGCTTGGTCCATTGCGGCGAACCATTCCGCCGGTAGGAATGTTTGATATTTCACCAATCGTGGCGTTCCTGATTCTTTGGTTGTGCCAGAGCGCAGTGGCCGGCACCCTGCTCCGCGGCTGGCCACTCGGATTCATTTAAGTTAATGCATTATGAGCAGCGAAAGATGATTAGCAATTAAAAGGACACCTCAGTCCTTGAAAAGTGTTTCAAAACTGCTATTTACGATTTCTGATTTCCGATTTACTATTCCCGCCGAGTGATTCAATGTTCCGAAGATAATCGCGGCCTCACTTTCGCGGTTCGTATTGTTCCTCGTGCGTCGCGTAGCGAATTTGCCGGTGAACAGAGTGGGGCGTTGCGCGTGAGAGTGGCCGCGGCGCCCATAGAAGGCGCTGCCAACCAGGAGTTGATTAAGTTGCTGGCAAAGTCATTCAAACTCCCAAGGAATGCGGTACAGATAATTTCGGGATCGACCTCAAAGAACAAGATAGTGCGAGTTCAGGGCGCAAGTGCTACCAGACTTCAGCAATTGATCTCTCTGAAATAAACGAGACCCCCAATGGAGCTGTCAACCATTTCTCGTTACCGAATTCTCGAAAAGCTGGGCTCAGGCGGCATGGGCGACGTCTACCTGGCTGAGGACATGCGACTCGGCCGCAAGGTCGCGCTCAAGTTGCTCGTCGAAGATCTCACCGAGAACCGTGAACGCCTCGGCCGTTTCGATCAGGAAGCCTATGCGGCTTCGGCCTTGAATCATCCAAACATTTTGACTGTTTATGAGATGGGTGACGAAGGCGGACGCCACTTCATCGCGGCCGAGTTTATCGATGGAATGACCTTGCGAAAGCGTCTCGCAACTTCGCCGATGGATCTTTCGGAAGTACTGAGCGTCGCAATTCAAGTCGCCGACGCGTTAGAAGAAGCCCACGCCGCCGGGATCATTCATCGCGACATCAAACCCGAAAACATAATGATCCGTCGCAACGGCCACGTTAAGGTTCTGGATTTTGGACTGGCAAAACTCACCGAAAGAACAGTCGTGGAAGAGACCGATACGGAGGCGGTAACGCGCGCCCTGGTCCAAACGGATGCGGGCGTGGTTCTGGGAACATCACAATACATGTCGCCTGAGCAGGCGCGCGGCAAACCGATCGATGCCCGCACCGACATCTGGAGTCTCGGCGTCGTCCTCTACGAAATGGCTACGGGTCACCCGCCGTTCACGGGCGAGACCAAGACCGACGTCATCGTGGCGATTGCCAAGTCCGATCCTCAGCCGCTAACCCGTTTTACCCGAAACGTTCCCGCCGAACTCGAATGGATTGTGATGAAGGCGTTGCGCAAGAACGTCGAGGAGCGATATCAAACGGTAAAAGAGTTCGAATCCGATCTGAAGAAGCTGAAGCAGAGACTCGAGTTCCAAACGGAATTGGAACGATCGATACCTCCCGACACACTTAGCTCGCTGGCCGCCGCGGGCATCGCGCTCACGGACACTGAGATTCCGACCGCGGGCGTCTCGACATCAGTTCCACCGGCATCGAGATCGGCCGGCGGGTTTCCCGCGGCCGCGCAAACCCGAGCATCGAGCGCCGAATACATCGTCAGCGGAATTAAGCGACACAAGACTGCGCTGGCAATTGCCGCCCTCGGAATCGTTTTGATAGCGGCGGTGCTCGTATACTTGTCGAGTTCGCGTCGGCGCGTCGCGTTTACTGACAAAGACACGATTTTGCTGGCGGATTTTGTCAACACAACCGGCGATTCGGTTTTTGATGGCACGCTCAAGCAAGCGCTTGCAGTCCAGCTCGGACAATCGCCCTTCCTGGATATTTTTTCCGAAGATCGCGTGCGTGAGGCGTTAAAGTTTATGAATCGCTCGCCTGACGAACACGTGACGCGCGATATAGCTCGCGAGATTTGCGAGCGTCAGGGAATTAAAGCGATGTTACTGGGATCGATCTCCGGCCTGGGAACACATTACGTCATTTCTCTCGAGGCGGTGAACGCCAACACCGGTGATTCGATCGCGACCGAACAAGTTGAGACCGACGGCAAAGAGCAAGTTCTGAAATCGCTCGGGCAGGCGGCTTCGAAACTCCGCGAGAAGTTAGGCGAGTCACTGGCTTCGATTCAGAACTTTGACGTGCCGATCGACCAGGTAACGACGTCATCCCTGGATGCGCTCAGGGCTTACTCTATGGGCCTCGCGCAACACTCGAGCGGAAATTACCCGCAAGCAATTCCTCTGTATAAACGCGCCATCGAGCTCGATAACAATTTCGCGATTGCCTATGCGCGTCTCGCCAACGTTTACAACAACACCGGCAAGTTCGAGCTGTCGCGTGAAGCTTCGGCGAAGGCCTATGAATTTCGTGACCGGGCCAGCGAGCGCGAGAAGTTGTTCGTGACGGCAAGTTACTACGGCGGCGTGACTGGAGAATGGGACAAGCAGATCGAACAGTTGGAGGTTTGGAGCCGCACGTATCCGCGGGATTGGGAGCCGCGCAATCTTCTCGCCAGCAGATACACTCTGGTTGGACCGTTCGACAAAGCTTTGGCCGAAGCGCGCGAAGCGGTCCGGCTGAATCCAAAGGAGGCTCGCGCGTACACAAACCTGGCTGTCGCTTTTATCGGTCTCAATCGTTTCGAAGACGCAAAGAGCGTTTTGCGTCAGGCCCTGGCGCAAAAACTTGAAACCACTAACATGCGCATCCGGCTGTTCCACATTGCCTTTGTTCAGGACGATGCGGCGACGATGAAGGAACAGCTTGACTGGGCTGCTTCCAAGCCCGAAGAAGCTCAAATGTGGCAGGCGCAAGCCGCCGAGTTTTCCGGTCAGTTAGCTAAAGCGAATCAGTTCACTGAACGGGTAATAGGGTTGATGCGTGCCGCCGATTCCAAAGAAACGACGGCCCAACTGCTTTTGCAGCAGGCATTGCGCAACGCGACCTTCGGAAGCTGCGGACAGGTAGGCGAAACTGTTCGCCAGGCGCTCGGGCTCTCGCGGGAACAAGCGAAATTGATCACGGCTGCGAATGCGTTGGCGGTTTGCAATCAGACGCGCGCGGCGCAAACTTTAATCGATGAACTGATGAAACGATTCCCGCTCGACACTCTGCAGAAAATGGTATCGATTCCGATAACGCGGTCGCAGATCGAACTTACTCGCGGAGATGGCTCGCCGGTAATTCAATTACTCGAATCATCGCGCAAATACGAAGTCGCCGGAGAGTTCTGGCCTCAATACTTGCGTGGCCAGGCTTACCTGAAACAGAAAAAGGGGGCTGAGGCAGCGAAAGAATTTCAAACCATCATCGACCATCGTGGCTGGTATCCACTATCTCCGCTGTATCCGCTGGCTCAACTCGGAGTGGCGCGCGCAGCCGTAATCGAAGGTGACGCGGCAAAAGCGCGCCGCGCCTATCAGGATTTCTTCACGCTGTGGAAAGAGGCCGACACCTCGATTCCTATCCTGGTCGTCGCGCGTCAGGAATACGAAAAGTTGAAGTAAGTTTACTAGAACCGAGAGCGGTAGCGACCGGATCCTCCACGCAACTCTTATGTGAAATCACGCAATCTTTCCGCTTTGAGCGGAATGATCCGGTCGCTACCGCTCCCGGTTCTGTAACGGCGGCGCGTTGTGCTATATTCCGAATCACTCTTTTACAACCACATTAAGGAAGACCTCGGGAATGTCCGGACATTCGAAGTGGCATAGCATCAAGCACAAGAAGGGGGCGACTGACGCCAAGCGCGGCAAACTCTTCACCAAGTTTATCAAGGAAATTACGGTCGCGGCGCGCACCGGAGGCGGGGATCCCGACGCTAACGCGCGCCTGCGCAAGGCCATTCTCGACGCCAAGGCCGGCAACATGCCCAACGACACGATTGATCGGGCCATCCGCCGCGGCACCGGTGCGGAAGAGGGCGTGACCTACGAGGAAATCACGTATGAAGGCTATGGCCCGGGCGGCGTCGCTCTGCTGATCGAAGCGATGACCGATAATCGCAATCGCACGGTCGCCGAGATTCGTCACATCTTCGCGAAAAACGGCGGCAACCTTGGCGAGTCAGGCTCAGTCGGCTGGATGTTCGATAATTGCCATCGACTCCGGCGCCGAAGACATCCGTGATGACGAGGACAATTGGGAGATCATAACCGCGCCGGAAAACTTCGAATCGGTGCAGAACGCAATCAAGTCAGCCGGCATCACGCCACAAGTAGCCGAGATCGAAATGGTCCCGCAGAATTACATTAAGCTCGAAGGCTCACAGGCAGGTCAGATGATGAAGTTGATGGAATCGCTTGAAGACCACGACGACGTGCAAAAGGTTTCAGCAAATTTTGATATGAGCGAAGCTGATATGGCAGCGGTGTGATCTGGTGTGTAGGCGTACACGGGTTAGAGTACCAACTTTAGTTGGGCTTTGCGCGGAGAGAGAAAAAACAACTGAAGTTGGTACTCTAACGCCTGAACTAGAAGGCATCTCACGGTGATGAAGATTCGCTGATTTGGTTCCGCGATGTGATAGCATAAGCCGCATAGTCATGAATAATTCAGACGAGGAAAATCTGATTGGCTTCATTGCCGGAGCAGTCGAAACGATTCGGGAAGACGTGGCCACGATACGTGGCGAGATGGCGAATAAGAGCCAATTGGAAGCTTCAACCACAGCCATCCGGGGTGATATCGAGCAAGTGCACTTACGTATGGACAGTATCGAGCATGCCGTGTCGTCAAGAATTGAATAGGTCGAAGGAGAATTAAGCCGGCTGAGGAGTGCAGTTTATCTCTTGGGCAAAGATCGCCCGGAAGTGTTGCGCTTACTGGGGCAGAGCAACGGCTAATACTCATAGCGCGCTGATCCGTCCATTGAACAGCATAATCAGAATCACGCTCCCGACCACCAGACGATAACCGATGAACACCGCCGTCGTGTGCGTGCGCAGATATCGCAGCAGGAACCAAATCGATGCGTACCCGACGATGCCGGAAATCAAGGTGCCAAAGGCTAGTTTGAGTTCCAACAAACCGCTGGCGGCGATCGCCGGCATCGACAGCAGAAACGAAAACCGCGCCGCCGTTTCGCGCATTTCGCCGACAAACAATCCCGCCATGATCGTGGAACCGGAGCGGCTTGAGCCGGGAATCAGGGCCAGGCATTGCGCGAAACCAACGGCCAGCGCATCCTTGATGCCTAAGTCCTGCATCCGCCGACGCTTTTTGCCGACGATTTCAGCAACCGTAAGGAGCAAGGCGATCACAACCATCATGGTCGCAATCACCCAAAGGTTCTTTGTGAATGTCCCTTCGATCTGTTTCTTAAAAAGCAGCCCTACCACTCCGACGGGAATCGAGCCAATGATGACCAGCCAGCCCAGCAACGCTTCGTGGGACAGAGCCGCGTGATCATTCGCGCGATTGAACTGATCGCGCCGCCCACTCTTCAACAGCACGAAATGATCGTGCACAAAAGCCCGAGTGATGTTCCAAATATCGGGCGCAAAATACGCAATCACCGCGAGCAGCGTGCCCAGTTGAATGACTGCGATCGACGCCGTCGTCTGTTCGGGAGTCAGCCCGAGATTCATCACGCGCCCGGCCAAAACCAAATGCGCCGTCGAGCTGATAGGAATGAATTCAGTTAAGCCTTGAACGATACCGAGCAGGATAGCCTGAAGCAGAGTCATTCGATTTTAGATTTTGGATTTGCGATTTTGGATTTGAAATCTTAGATCGTGCTTTGTACTTTGCTCGTCTATCTATGACTTGCTCAACGTCGGACAAAATACAAAGTACGAAGCGCAAAGTACTGCTTTTTATTCCCTAAACGAATTCCTTCCAGCAATCCAATCATACATGAAATTCGGCATGATCATACCTGCACGTACGACTGTGGCTAGCTGCCAGGGAAAAGCATAAGATTTCTTTCGAGCTTCGGTCGCCTTTAGAATCTTATTGACTGCTTCGCCCAACTCCAAAAGCCATGGCAGTTTCGCTTGTCTGCCCGCAGTCAGCGGCGTCTTGATGAACCCGGGATGAATGATCGTCACATCGACGCCTGAGCCATGAAGATCTAATCGCAAGCTTTCAAAGAAAGCCGACACGGCAGCTTTGCTTGCGCAGTAAGCGGCGGATTTCGGCAAGCCACGATAAGCCGCCAAACTGGAAATTGCTACCAACTGTCCGCGACCGCGCTCGACCATTCCGGGAATTACCGCGGTGACAGAATTAACCACGCCGATGATGTTGACATCAATCACACCCGCAACTTGTTTCGCGTCGAGATCCTTCGCGTGCGTCGTGGCCCCGACTCCCGCGTTCGCGAATAAAACGTCAATTGGACCAAACTTCGCACTCAACTGATCAGCCGCACTTCGCACCGCCGTCGAATCGGTAACATCAGCAGGCAAGGCCAACGCACGTCCGCCGCCAGCTTCGATCTCATTGACGATTTCATTCAACAGATCGCCGCGCCGGGCCACCAAGCCGACCGCCGCGCCGTGTTGCGCCAGCTCCATAGCCAGCCCGCGTCCAATGCCTGAAGACGCGCCGGTAACCAAAACAGCTTTGTCTTGCCAATAAGTCCGTTTCAAGTTTCAAGTTTCAAGTTTCAAGTTTCAAGTTTCAAGTTAAGCATCCGCCTTCTTGAACTTTGTTCCTTTGATTCCCGATTGTCGCAGGTACGTCATGAGTCCGCTGATCATTCGGCTAATCGCAGACGCACTGGCCAAAAGCTTCTCAAAAACATCTCGGGTCAAATATTCCTGGTCCAATGCGACGTAAAGCTGCGATCTAACTTCACCAGCAGATCCTTTAGCGGTCGAAAGGAAATGCCCAAACTCACCAGTACCGCTTCGTTCAAATCCTTTCGCTACATTCGACATGATCGAAACAGACGCTCTGCGAATCTGGTCTCTCAGGCCGTAGTCTCTGCCGAAGGCGCCGTGAGTTGTGACTTTGTAAATTTCTTTTGTCAGTTCTCTGGCCTTTTGCCAGGCACTTATTTCCTCAAACGTTTTGAAAGTAGCCATGGGTATACACCTCGTGATGGAAAAGATGATAAAGCCTATGGCGAATGTCTTGAAGACTTGAAACCTGAAACTTGGAACTTGAAACTAGATTTGTTGGATAACGGGAACAATCACCGGCCGCGCTCCGGTTTCTTTCTGAATGAATCGCTTCAATTCCAAACGAATGTGTTCCTTCAACAAAGACTCATCTGCCAAAGTCTTTCTCGACGCGCCGGCCAGCGCCGCAGCCACAACCTGCTGCGCGCCTCTTGTCGACCCGTTCGTTGGTTCGAAACCGCGGACACCTTGCGCCACGATTTGCGGTGGCGCTCGCAGTTCGCCGGTTTCGCCGTTGATGACCACGACTAAAGTGATCATGCCTTCGTAGGCCATCTTCTTGCGCTCGCGCACCGTCTCGTACTCAATCTCTTCAAAGCCCGAGTCATCTATGAAGGTGCGTTTGATTTCGCGCTTGTCGACGATCGCAGCCCGCTCTCCATCCAATTCGAGTACGTCGCCGTTTTCGATCAAAATAATATTCTCTTCAGCGTAGCCGAGATGGTTCTTGACGAATTCTTTGTGACGAAACAGCATGCGATATTCACCGTGAATAGGCACGACGAACTTTGGCCGCACGGCTTCAGTCATGATGCGAATGTCGTCCTGCGAAGCATGGCCGCTGACGTGAATCAAGCGACGTTTCTCTTCGATGATGTTCGCACCGCGCTTGTAGATGAAACCGATCAGTTTCGAGATCGCGCGCTCGTTACCGGGAATGATGCGCGCGGAAAGCACGACCGTGTCGCCTTCTTCGATCGTTAGCCCACGGTAGACCTGTGTAGCCATTTGATAGAGAGCGGCGCGCGGCTCGGCTTGTGAACCAGTCACCAGGAAAACGATTTCGTGATCGCTGTAATGCTTCGCCTCGTTGATTCCCACCAGCATCCCGTCATGAATGTCGAGATACCCCAGACGGTCCGCAATCTCGACATTCTTCTGCATCGAGCGGCCGAGCACACAGACTTTGCGATTGAACTGCTGGGCGACGTCGAGAACAATCTGCAGACGATGAATCGACGAAGCAAATGCCGCGACGATAATCCGTCCGCGCGCTTCGGCAAAAATCTCTTCAAAGGCGGGAATAACCGCGCGTTCTGAAGGCGTGCGGCCGGGGACCGTTGCGTTCGTTGAATCAGAAAGTAATGCCAGCACGCCTTCCTGTCCGTAACGACGGAGAGTTCTTAAATCAATTGCCTCGCCGATGACCGGCGTCTCGTCAACCTTATAATCGCCGGTGTGAATGATCGTGCCGACGGGCGTCTTGATCGCCAGGTGAAAACAGTCAACCAGCGAATGCGAAGCGCGAATGAATTCAATAATGAATGAACCGATAGTCACCACGTCGCGCGGCTCAACGCGATGCAGCAGCACGTCACCCAGGATTCCATGCTCATCAAGCTTGCTCTCCGCCAAACCAAGCGTGAAGTGCGACGCATAAACCGGGACATTGAATTTCTTCAGAATGTAAGGCAGCGCGCCCAGATGATCTTCATGACCGTGCGTGAGAACGATCGCAGTAATCTCTTCGCGGTACTGTTCAAGGATTTCGAAATCAGGAATCGAAACATCGACCCCATAGACGCTCTCTTCGGGAAAGCCCATGCCCGCATCGACGACAATCATCTCGTCGCCAAAGCGCAGCAGCGTGCAATTCATCCCAAACTCGCCAATGCCGCCGAGGGGAATGATTTCTAGGACGT
>QHXE01000963.1 GCA_003222835.1 Acidobacteriota bacterium
TTAGTCTGCCTATCTTCGAGCAGGTTGGCGTGAATCAACGTTCACCCGCCCAGGCCAAAATTGCTCTGTTCCGCTCTCTGTTTCGTGGACGAGAGGATGTTTATCCGCAACGATTCGAGAGCCGTAAGACAGGTAGGGCTGGTTACTCGCCAGCATGCGGCAATGAGTGGGTCCGGGGAATTTGCGAGAAACCAAGAATCAAATGCTCCGAATGTCCGCACCAACGTTTTCTTGCCGTAACCGACGAAGTAATTCGATGGCATCTTTGCGGCCAGGACGACAAGGGTCGGGAATTCGTGATGGGCGTCGGGACGAAACTTGTTTCTTCCTGGCCGCCGATTTTGACAAAGCAACCTGGCAGGAAGATACAGGCGCGTTCCTGGAGACATGCCGCGAAATGAACGTTCCAGCCGCCTTGGAGCGGTCCCGGTCAGGCAACTGCGGGCATGTTTGGTTCTGATCTACCACCATCATCAGCGTGGCGCCGATGAGCTACCCCATCGGGGCTTGAAGGAGTTTGGAAGCGAGCAACTTCCGTTCCAGCGGTTTGCCGCCAATCAGGCCTACTACTACCTGATGGTAGTGAGCTTCTTTTTGTTCGAGACCTTTAAAGAGGATAACTAACCTGCAAGACATCTTGCCCCTGTCGAGTTACGCCACCACGCTGCGGCGCAAACTCGTCGATTTGGCAGCCAAGGTGGTGCGGACCGGTCATGAAGTCATTCTGAAAGTCACCCAAGCGGCTATGGCTAGCTTGAAACTCCAGATCCTATGGACGCGCTGCCAAAACGCCGTTCCCATTCCCCTACCCAGCTAATCGCTCGCACGCAGACTGATCGTCAACGGGAATAAGAACTGAAGTAGAGAAGGACAGGTGTCTCACAACTTCTGCTGATCGCGGCCTAGATCGGCAGCAGGTCCCTCCCAAAGTCGTTCTCTCGCTCCGCGGCCCACACTCGAACCATTTCTGCCCGGCGGTTACACCGAAACCACACTGATTCTCGCCCCTCTGGCCAAAAACTGAGCAACAATCAAAAAAATCGCTCAATTTAGGTCCAAGTTGAAAAGCTATGAGATGGAAGCGCCGCTCAGGTACTTGAAAAAGACCTGTGGTAAGCCCCCGCGGGGCCCGCGGGGAGTGGATGTCGAGATCATATGGCAAGATCACGAACTTGGGAGCTACCCTGTGATCGCAGTGGTTTGGGATGATTACGTCACTTCATACCCGCACGAATATATCGAAAAGTGCATGGTGGCTTACGAGCATTTCGAACTTACTGAGGAGATTCACGAGCGAGGGCGCCTACTCTCAGAGATCCATAACCAGATGGAAAAGGTGCCCGGCGTACATCTATAATAGGGCGCCCAAAACCTTGAATTATCTCAGGTTGCCAAGCGTTGTTCACTCCACGCCCAACGGCTCTTCGACTCCGTTGCGCGTCATCTCCCGAAAATCCCCTGGATTTGCCATGGTTACTGCCAGAATCTTCTTGGCTTTGGTGAAAACCGCTGTGGAGAACGCATCCGCAAACCTGTCAATGAATACTGCCTTACCGGCTGAAGCTGTTGGTTCGGACGAGCCGGAATCCGAGCCTGTTGTACGCCGATCACGTCGAAGGTCATGGCGTGAAATTCTTCAGCGCGGTTTGCCAGCGAGATTGTGAAGGCATCGTTGCCAAACACAAGCTGGCTACTTATGG
>QHXE01000964.1 GCA_003222835.1 Acidobacteriota bacterium
GTTTGTTCCATTCATCATTTGGAAACGGCTTCGGCTGGCGATCAATTAATTCCGCTACCGAAATCGTGTGATCATCGGACCAATCGGGAAAATTCACGAAGATCCGTCCACTCTTGGAAACGGTGACCCCGGTGACTTGCTGATTCGGGAAATTCGCGACCTCCTCCAGATTTGCAGCAGGGCTCGGAGTAACGGAAAAACAAAGGGCGACGGCGCCAAGTAAGAATTTCACAAGAAAGCTTTCGCGCTGGCCGAAAGCGCCGGCTGTCAATCAATCACCGAAGACAATCGTCCAAACAGGCGAGCAAGTGAGAAACGCTTTCCTCGGTCTCATCACCCATGTTGGAGAGACGAAATGTCTGGCTTTTGATTTTGCCGTAACCGCCGTCGATGACGAGGTGGTGCTTCTCGCGCAAGTCGCGTGTCAGCTTCGGCACATTAGTGCCGCGATTGTTCTTCACGCAGGTCAGCGTGATCGAGCGGAAATTTTCTTCGGCGAAAAACTCGAAGCCGCGCCTTTGAACCCACTCCTGAACGAGCACGTTGGTACGCTTGTGTCGCGCGAAGCGGTTCTCCAGTCCTTCGGTAAATATTTCGTCGAGCTTTGATTGCAGCGCGTAAACATGGCCGATGCTCGGAGTGCTCGGCGTCATAAATTCGCTTTGCTGTCTTTTGAATTCGAGAAAATCGAAGTAATAACCGCGATTTTCGTTTTCGGAGGCGCGTCCGAATGCGAGTTCTGAGGCGCTAAAAAGAGAAAAGCCGGGCGGTAATGCAAGCGCCTTCTGGCTACCGGTAAGCATCACATCAATGCCCAGCGCGTCCATCTCGATCGGGACGGCTGAGAAAGATGAGACGGTATCGACAATGAGTGCGACCTCCGCGTATTTAGCCAGCACACAGCAAATCTCAGGCAGCGGATTCATCACCCCGGTCGAGGTTTCGTTATGAATCAATGTAACGGTGTCGAATTGCCCACTGGCGAGCCGAGCATCGATCGCGCGGTGATCGATATGTCTGCCCCATTCCACCTGGAGTGGTTCCGCCTCCTTGCCGCAACGCCGCGCTACGTCGAGCCATTTGTCGGAGAATGCACCGCACATACAGCAGAGCGCACGCTTTCGCACCACATTGCGGATCGCGGCTTCCATCACGCCCCAAGCCGATGAGGTCGAAAGAAAAACCGGCTGTTTGGTGCCGAAAAACTCCTGCAAACGCGAATGAATCGCCCGATACAGATTCTTGAAAGCTTCGCCGCGATGGCCGATCACCGGCTGTGCGAATGCGGCCAAAGTCTTCTCTGAAACTTCGACCGGACCGGGAATGAAGAGCTTGTCGTGCGGCGTCACTGCGCACAGATGACGCAGATTTCACCGGATTCAATGCATCTCTTTAGTCGGTCCTTTTCTTGATGAAACTGATGTCGCCGCTGCGTTCGATCCGGGCAAGGCGGACCTCTTCCAGACTGTCGCAATTGGCATCCAGTCGCAGGTCTTCCTCCAAATCGTGTTCGCTCACGTGATTGCTGCGCATCACGTCTCTGATCATTTGACCATCTTGCACAATAACTTCAGGCGCGCCTTTGAGGAGAAGACCGAGCGAATGCGAATAGTAAGCGGCCCAGGCGAGCAGTCGATGCAGGAACACGATTATGAAGCCGCCGCCGATCGTAGCGAAGAATGCCGCGCTGCCATTAATCGCGCGAGAAAGGACCGAGGCAAGAATGACAAGGAGAACGGCATCAAAGGCGGTCTTGCGCGCGAGCGAACGTTTGTGGCCAAGCCGCAACATGACCAGTGTTGCAACCAAGACGATGATCCCGCGTACTGAAATCTGAAAAAAGGTGAGATCCTTCGG
>QHXE01000965.1 GCA_003222835.1 Acidobacteriota bacterium
ACCCGCCGCCGGTGATGTGCGCGAGTCCTCTAATCATTCCGGTGTCGACCAGTCCCTCGAGGGCGCGCAGATAACTTACGTGCGGTTTCAAAAGCGCTGCGCCGATTGTTTCGTCCAACTCATCGAGATGCGTTTCGGTCTGGTAACCGGAAACTCCGAAGAAAACTTTCCGCGCCAGAGAATATCCGTTCGTGTGTAAGCCGACTGATGGCAGTCCGAGCACGATATCGCCCGGCGCGATAGTGTGACCATCGATGATCTTTTCACGATCGACAACGCCTACAATGAATCCGGCGACATCGTATTCGCCGTCTGCATAAAATCCCGGCATCTCGGCCGTCTCGCCACCCAGCAGCGCGCAGCCATTCTCGCGACAACCGTTCGCGACGCCCTCAACGATACTAGTAATGGTTTCCGGCGCCAGCTTGCCGGTCGCGATGTAATCAAGAAAGAAAAGCGGGCGCGCGCCTTGCACCAAAATGTCATTGACGCAGTGGTTCACGAGGTCGCGGCCAATCGTGTTGTGAATGCCCGTCGCAAATGCGATCTTCAGTTTTGTTCCGACGCCATCAGCCGATGCGACCAGCACGGGTTGCCGCATCTCGGGAAACGCGCCATCGAACATGCCGCCGAAGCTGCCAATCTCAGAAAGCGTCCGCGCATTGAAAGTCGCGCGCGCCAGTTCCTTGATCTTCTCGGTGGCGAGATTGGCAGCGTCGATATTTACGCCGGCCGACGCGTAGGTTGCAGATTTTGTCATCGGAATAGGAAATCCTCATTCAGCCAGAAACAGCAAATCAAATAATCTCATAGGTCAGGAAGGGTGGCTTGCCCCCGCTTTGTTTGGATCCCAAAACCTCATTGTCTATGCCATCCCATCTGCTTCACTGCCAAAGCCAGTTTCTCGGCATCATCTGACCACCACCAGTCATGATCCACTGCAAGCGACTCCTCTCGACCAACTATAGTTCCTGGCAGACTTCGCAATTCCAGCTTTCACCGGATTGGCATGAATGTAATTGATCTTCTGCCAAATCATCCAACCACTCCACAAAGGCAGGGCCTTGAAGCTTTCTTGCCACACATGATGACCATCTGCATCGGAGTGAAATCGAAATTGCTTGCACACTCTGACAATGCTTTTGGCCGAAAGACTCTTGAGCGCACCTACGAACTCCTTAATTCGGCCATCGCGTGGATTACTTATCAAGTGAAAATGGTCCGGCATTAACACGTAAGCGATAAG
>QHXE01000966.1:0-2071 GCA_003222835.1 Acidobacteriota bacterium
TTGGACTCAAGCCAACGCTGGGTTACCGAACAGTTCCGTCTCCTCACTTGTGATTGATCCCGTTAACCACAACAATCTTTACGCTGGGACTTATGGCGATGGCGTCTTCAACAGCGATGATGGCGGCACAACGTGGAGTCCGTTCAACGACGGGCTCACCAACCTAAACATCACTGCGCTGACAATAGATCGTTCAGAGCACTTCTTGCATGCGGCCACTACGTCGGGCGTTTTCGATTATCAATACGCTGCGACCGCGACCGCGACGCCAACTCCTACACCAACGCCGACTCCAACTCCAACTGCTACGCCGACACCGACTGCTACGCCAACGGCTACACCCACGCCAACGCCGACACCAACTCCGTTAGGAATTTGGTCGGCGCCGGTTAACCTTGGCTCAGCGATCAACTCAACGGCCAGCGATCAAGGGCCGGCGATCTCGCCGGATGGGCTGAGCCTGTACTTCACCTCTAACCGGGTCGCAGGCAGCCTCGGTGGCTTTGACATGTATGTCTCGCAGCGCGCGAGCGTTAATGGCCCGTGGGGCCCGCCAATGAATCTCGGGCCGGCTGTCAATACCACTCTCGATGAGGGGAACCCGGCCTTTTCACGCGACGGGCGTTTGCTGTTCTTTCAAAGCAAGCGTCTCCCAAGCTTCGGCGGCATAGACACCTGGGTCGCACAGCGCACCAACCCGCATGATGATTTCGGCTGGCAGCCAGCCGTGAACCTCGGCCCGGGAGTTAACTCAAGCGCCGACGATAATGGCCCCGCATACTTCGAAGACATCGCGCGGGGTACCCGTCAACTCTACTTCGGGAGCACGCGGATTCCCAGCCTCGGCGCCGCCGACATTTATGTGAGTGAGCAAATGGCCGACGGCTCATTCGGGCCCGCCATGCTGGTGCCGGAATTGAGCAGCGGATCGAACGAGAATCGCCCCTCGATCCGGCGTGATGGATTAGAAATTTTCTTTCAATCGGACCGCGCTGGTTCGATTGGCCTAGGTGACCTCTGGGTCGCAACGCGGATAAGTACGATTGATCCCTGGTCAACACCGGTGAATCTGGGGAACACAATTAACACAGCGTCCGCCGAACAAAATGCGTATCTCTCATCTGACGGCATGACGCTCTTTTTCTCCTCCGACCGTCCGGGCGGATCCGGAGGGCTGGATATTTACATGAGCACGCGCTCACCGGCGGGTGGTCCAAGTTGGACCATCACCGGCAATCTCAACATAGGCCGCCAGTTTCACACTGCGACCCTATTGCCCAATGGCAGGGTCCTGGTTGCTGGAGGCAACGACAGTACCAGATCCTTCAAGAGCGCCGAGCTATATGATCCGGCTGCGGGAATATGGAGTCGCACCGCCGATCTCAATACCGATCGCGATGGCCACACTGCGACCTTGCTTCCAAACGGCAAGGTGCTGGTCGCGGGCGGCTTCAGTTGTGGTCCACCTCCGCAAAGTTGCTTCGCTCTTAACAGCGCGGAGTTGTACGACCCGGCCACCGGGATGTGGACTGGCACCGGCAATCTCAACACGGCCCGCGATGGTCACACCGCAACGCTGCTGCAAAATGGCAAGGTCTTGGTCGTGGGTGGCGATAAAAACGGCAACAGCGCCGAACTCTACGATGCCGCCACAGGGACGTGGACTCCTACGGGTAGTCTCAACCTTAGCCGCCATGCTTACACAGCGACACTGCTGACAAACGGCAAGGTCTTAGTCGCAGGAGGCGCCGACGACACGCAGAACAACGTTTTTAACAGTGCCGAGTTGTACGACCCGGCCACAGGCTCTTGGAGTAGCACCGGCAATCTCGTCACAGCGCGCGCTGAACACACTGCGACGCTGCTGTCCAGCGGCAAGGTCCTGGTCGCTGGCGGCTTCATCGATTTTAGCCTCGGCCGCATTACGGATGGCGCGGAGTTGTACGATCCCTCCGTAGGTACTTGGAATAGCACCGGCAACCTCAACCGGGGCCGTACTTTTCACACTGCCACGTTGCTAACGAACGGGAAGGTCCTCGTCGCTGGAGGATTCTTTATCGATGGTCTCCCC
>QHXE01000966.1:2285-4249 GCA_003222835.1 Acidobacteriota bacterium
ACTTCCTGTGGCAGTAACGCACAGTGCATTGAAGTCAAACGCATCAACGTGTCCGCAGCGTTCTTCCTCTCCATTGAATTTCAGCAGAGCGGCTATCTCGTCTATCGCTTCTACAAATCTTCGTTCGGCAATCTGCCAAACTCACCGGTACCGATCAAGCTGAGCGAGTTTCTGCCTGACGCCCTGCAAATCGGACGAGGTGTGATTGTGGGCCAAGCCGGGTGGGAAACCGTTCTTGAAAACAACAAGCAGACGTTTGCCAATCAGTTTGTGCAGCGTTCGCGCTTCGCATCGGCCTATCCCACGTCGCTTAGCCCGGCCCAGTTCGTCGACGCGCTATTCGCCAATGCCGCCGTCGTTCCTTCAACTAGCGATCGCGACGCTGCCATTAACGAGTTCGGCGTCGCCTCGACAACCTTCGACGTGGCCGCCCGCGCGCGAGCGTTACGGCGCGTGGCGGAAAACTCAATCCTGGCGCAGCAGGAATTCAACCGCGCGTTTGTGTTGATGCAGTACTTCGGTTATCTGCGGAGGAATCCGAACGATGCGCCCGATGCGAACTTCGATGGCTATGACTTTTGGCTCAACAAGCTGAACCAGTTCGACGGAAATTTTGTTAGCGCCGAAATGGTCAAGGCGTTCATTCAGTCGACTGAGTACCGGAATCGCTTCGCGCCTAAATAGTCCCCGGGCGAAAGCAACGACTCGAAAGCCGGGCGCGTGAAGGACCGCCGGGCTTTCTCGTGCATGTTCGATTCTCAAGTTGAGTGGGACCTGTTACTACTTTACAATCATCGACGTAAACACATAGGCCTGAAGCAAAACCAGAATTCCAACTAACGTGGCGAGCGCCAGACTGTGAAAGAAAACGTAACGCAGAATGTCGCCTTCGTGACCGTACCAGCGCGTGGCGGTGCTGGCGACGACGATTGACTGCGCATCGATCATCTTGCCCATTACTCCGCCGGAACTGTTGGCGGCGGCCATCAGCGTCGGACTGAGACCGAGTTGGGTGGCGGTGATCTTCTGCAAACTCCCGAACAGGACGTTGGAAGAAGTGTCGGAACCGGTGAGGGCGACACCCATCCAACCCAACAGCGTTCCGAAGAAGGGATAGAGAAATCCGGTTCTTGCAAACGCCAGCCCGAGCGTGGCGTCCATGCCTGAATAACGCGTCGTGAATCCAATCGCCATCATCGCCGCGATCGTCAGCAACGAAAAGCGCACGAGCTTGAGAGTTTTCCAATAGACTCTAAGCAATTCACGAAGCGAATATCCCATCGCGAGGCCGGCGATGATCGAAGCCAGGAAGATTCCGCTGCCCGTCGCCGACAACCAATTAAAGCTGAAGATCGCGGCTTCGGCGGTTGGCTTCGCGACTACTGGCGGCATCCGCATAACGAGCTTGTCGAGGCCAGGCACTGGAATCTTCGGAAGTGAGATTCCATCGAGCAAGGCCTTCGTCTGCGGCAGTCCCCAAACAAAAACCACCACGCTCAGAATTATCCATGGCAGCCAGGCGCGAAGAATTTCGGATTGCGGATTGCGGATTGCGGAATTCAGCGAGCGCTTGGCCTCCTTGGTAGTTGGGTCGTTCTCCAAACCATCTTTCTCGTCTCCGTGTCTCTGTGTCTCTGTGGCCGCGCTTATCACTTCGCCGGGAAAGCGCCAAATGCGCTTCGGATGCCAGAGCTTCATAAAGAGGGCCAGCGACGCAAGGGAAAACACCGCGGCGACTACATCAACCAACCATGGACCATGAAAGTTGGAGATTAGAAACTGTGGCACCGCGAAGCAGACTCCGGCAATTAAAATCGCGGGCCAGATTTCGAGCATGCCGCGAAAGCCTGCGAAAGCCCAAACCAACCAGAAAGGAACGATGAGCGAGAAGAAAGGAAGTTGCCTTCCAACCATCGCGCTGAGTTGCCGAAGATCGAGACCGGTCACCGTTTGCAATCCAATGA
>QHXE01000967.1 GCA_003222835.1 Acidobacteriota bacterium
AGGGCTCGCAGTTGTGGGGGGAACATTATAACCGCAAGCTTTCGGATGTCTTCGCTATACAGGAAGAGATCGCACGGCCCGCCCTCTAAAATGATTGATGACAATTGTCGCCGGCACAAGAGTTGGCCGTTACGAAATCCGCTCGAAGATTGGCGAGGGCGGGATGGGTGAAGTGTATCTGGCCGAAGATTCGCAACTGCGCCGTCGAGTAGCGCTCAAGGTACTACCCGAGGATCTCGCCGCCAATCAGGATCGAATGCGCAGGTTTGTTCAAGAGGCCCAAGCCGCGGCGGCCTTGAATCATCCGAACATCGCGCACATCTACGAAATTAGTGAAGTAGACGGGCTGAATTTCATCGCGATGGAATTCATCGAGGGGCGAACGCTGCGCGACTACCTTCACGATAACAAGACCGAAGATCTGCCAAGGGTGTTACGTCATTTGCAGCACGTGGCGGAAGGATTAGCCAAGGCTCATGCGGCAGGCATTGTGCATCGCGATCTCAAGCCGGACAACGTCATGATCACTCGCGACGGCCACGCGAAGATTCTCGATTTCGGCCTCGCGAAGTTGATCGAGCCGCGGCAGTCTTCATCAACAAGCGGTGAACCAAGCGAACAGGCGACGGCAATTCTACAACAGCACTCGACGCCCGGGGTCGTTCTCGGAACAGTTGGATACATGTCGCCGGAGCAGGCGCAGGGCAAAACCAAAGAGATCGATCATCGCTCGGATATTTTCTCGTTCGGCTGCATGCTGTACGAAGCCGTGACGAGACAGAAAGCGTTCACGGGAAAAGACACGATCGATACACTCAATAGAATTATTCGCGAGCCGTTCACACCGATTACTGACTTTCGCCCCGACGCCCCTAATCACCTCCAAAGAATCGTCCGGCGATGTCTGGCGAAAGATCCCGAAGATCGCTATCAGACAATTAAGGACGTCGCCATCGAGCTAAGAGAGTTGCGGCGTGATCTTGCAGGGACGACAGGAATTGATACGACCGTAGCGCCAAGCGCGCCTGGCTCGACCCTCGGGTCGCGCGAAAGTACCGAACATATCTCATCCAGCACGCCCCCCTCGACGCCGCCATCAAGCGCTGAATACATCGTCTCCGGAATCAAGCAACACAAATTCGCGGTAGCCGTGGCTCTGCTTGTGCTTGCTGCCGGCGCGGTCGGATTCGGCATGTACCTGCACGCGCGCAATACCGAGGTCGCGATTGACTCGATCGCAGTTTTGCCTTTCCAGAATAGAAGCACCGAACCGGACAGCGAATATCTCTCCGACGGCTTGGCGGAGTCGCTGATTTATCGTCT
>QHXE01000980.1 GCA_003222835.1 Acidobacteriota bacterium
AATTCGTTATTCGTCCCGGTCTTTCGCGCTGCCCTTAAACTGCACTCGAGCGGCTTCCTCCGGCGGCGGCGGTTCCCCGGGTTTGGCATAATCGGCCGCTAGCTGGCGATGCGAAGTGGGGACCAGCCGGACTGCGCCCTTGGCATTATTTCGCCAGCCATTTGGATCGGCATACTCTTCGCCGTTGTGATGGAGTCCGGAAACCTGATCTTCCAATCCGGTGCCATAATGCTGATCGATGATCGTCGGCGTCACAAAAATAAGCAGGTTGCGTTTGTGACGTTCATTGTCATGGCTTTGGAATGCGTAGCCAATTACTGGAATATCGCCGAGCAATGGCACTTTGGTTCGCGACTTCGAAACCTGATCCGAAATCAAACCGCCGATTGCCAGCGTGTCGCCACTCTTGATGAGAACATTGGAATCGAGAGAACGCTTATCAATGATCGGACTGGTGACATCCGCGCCGTTAAAAGAGAAGTGGAAATCGTTCACCTTGTTGCTGATCTCAGGCTTCACTGAAAGCGTGACGAAATTGTCTTTGTTGATCGACGGTCGAACAATCAGCGTGTTACCGAATTGCTTATCTTGGAAACCGCCGAAAACAGCGGTGGCAGTTTGCTCGTTAAAATTCAGCTGCGGGATTGGTTGATTCCGGAGGACTTCGATCTTGGCCTGCTGATTATCCGCCGTGACAACGCGCGGGTTCGCTAGAAATTCAGCATCCGAGTCCTCATTCAGAGCCTGCAGGGTCGCGGAAAACTGCGGTACTGATAGAATCGCAAATTGGCCGAAGGCGAGTTTAGTGAGACTGCCGAAGAAATTCGAGCTTCCGGGATTGCCCAAAGCGAAAGGTGAGGTTGCGCCGGTAAATGTCGAATTAGTCGTTGTTAAGCCGGTTTTAGGGTCGGTGGTGCTGGTGCTGGTCGTTGGCGCACCGTACTGGAAGGTTTTTGGCGAGGAGGCGCTGCCTACCGTTCCGGCCCAGTTAATTCCATAGGCCTGCACCGGATCGGCACTCACTTCCACCAGCCGCGCTTCGATCATCACTTGCTTCGTCGGCTTGTCGATCTGCACCAACATCTTTCGGATGTTGTCGATGTTGCTGCGGGTTTCACTGAAGAAAATCGTGTTGGTGCGTTCGTCGATTTGCGGTGGAACTTTACTCGCCAGCTGCGACGCGATTAGCGGCGTAATATCTTTGGCGCGCGCGTAGCTGAATTGGTAATTGTCAGTTTCAGTGGGCTCAGCCGTCCGCTCGGCAGCGGTCTTGATGTAATAGACGGTATCGATCTTATCCATGAAAAGCCCTTTGGCTTTGACGATGATCGAGATCGCTTGAAGCGCCGTCACGTCTTCCAACCGCATCGTTACCGTCCCGGTAACAGCATCACTCACAACCATGTTGACCTTGGCCTGGCGGGCGAGCAATCGGAGCACTTGGCCGACGTCGTCCCCTTGAAATTCCCGGACGCCAACACCACCGCTTTCAACCGTTGCATCGGCTTCGGTCAAAACCGGAGTCGCCACCGTGGAAGAGGTCGTGGTCGATTTTGTGGTCGATGCCGCGGCTGGAGAGGCAGCTTGGACCAGGGCTTGCGCCAGCAACATTTGCGGATGGTCAACTGGTTTGATTGGGTCGGGTGGCTGAGCTGGGCCGGCCGGCGCGGGATTTGTCTGCCCTTGGGACAGGGAAAGGACGCCCAGTACGGCCACCGCCACGACGCATCCCCGTTGCTTAAGTGAAGTAACCATAATTAGAAGGAAGTGAGATAAGTGCTGGCCGGATAAAAGCAGGAAGCAGACCAGCATTGGGGAAGTTTCCCCGGTGAATCGGCCAGAACACCCGCTATCCGGAACCGTTCAGCGCTCCACACAACGAGCCGCCTGAACAATGGCTTTAATCAGGCGATGATCTTTGCGTCCGGGAGAGATCTCGACGCCACTGCTGACGTCGACCCCAGCGGGACGGACGTCGCGACCGGCTTCGGCGATATTTTCGGGGTTCAATCCACCGGCGA
>QHXE01000981.1 GCA_003222835.1 Acidobacteriota bacterium
GAAAATCCCGTAGGGATGCGATGTTTATAGAGAAGGTTCCAGGCCGCCATCTTGGGAGCCCATTTATGGGCGAAAGGTGTTCGGTTGCGCTCCTAAAGGAGCTTCCAGATCTCAATTCGGTCTGGTGTTCTATAAACATTTCGCCGCTACGCGGTTTTTTCGACCGACTTCTTCTGCAGGCTTTTCGGTACATCAATATACGAAGGCTTTTCCTCGAGGTTTGGGTGGTCTCATGACCTGGTCACAAGTTTACGATCCAATAGGCAATGCTCTGTTGTCTACTGCATTCGCGGCGCTGCCGATCTTGGTTCTGCTTGGCAGTCTCGGAGTCTTCCGAATCAAAGCGCACTATTCCGCGCTGCTCGGGCTCGCAACGTCTTTGGCTGTGGCCGTCGTGGTGTTTCGCATGCCCGTTAGAATGATTCTCACCAGCGCGGTCTATGGTGGCGCATACGGTTTATTTCCGATTGGCTGGATCGTTCTCAACGTGATCTTTCTTTATCAATTGACCAACGAGCGCGGCCTCTTCGACGTGTTGCGTAAGAGTATTACCGGGCTCACTCAGGACCGAAGGCTGCAACTGCTGCTGGTGGCGTTCAGCTTTGGGGCTTTCTTTGAAGGCGCGTCGGGTTTCGGAACTCCCGTCGCTGTGACGGGAGCGATTCTCATCGGATTAGGATTCACACCTCTGGCGGCGTCGGGGTTGTCTTTGATCGCGAACACCGCGCCGGTGGCCTTCGGAGCGTTGGGGACACCGATCATTGGTTTGCAAACGGTGACTGGTCTTGATCTACGAGCACTAAGCGCGATGGTCGGAAGGCAGCTTCCTTTCTTCTCACTCATCGTTCCTTTCTGGTTGATTTGGGCTTTCGCTGGCTTTCGCGGAATGCTCGAAATCTGGCCCGCGATTCTAATTGCTGGAGTTTGCTTCGCGGTGCCACAGTTTCTGATCTCCAACTTTCACGGTCCATGGTTGGTTGATGTAGTCGCCGCGATGATTTCACTGGCGTCGCTGGCGCTCTTTATGAAGCTCTGGCATCCGAAGCGCATCTGGCGCTTTCCCGGCGAAGTGATAAGGGCGGCCACAGAGACAGAGGGACATAGAGACGAGAAGAATGAATTAGACAGCGACCGAAGCACCAATGATCTGAATTCCGAAATTCGCAATCCGAAATCCGAAATTCTTCGTGCCTGGCTGCCATGGATAATTCTCAGCGTGGTGGTTTTTATTTGGGGATTGCCGCAGACGAAAGCTTTGCTCGACGGAATTTCAGCGCCGAAGATTCCAGTGCCTGGTCTCGACAAGCTTGTTATGCGTGTGCCGCCAGTAGTCGCGAAGCCAACGGCTGAAGCCGCGGTCTTCAGCTTCAATTGGTTGTCGGCGACGGGCAGCGGAATCTTCCTGGCTTCTATTATCGCCGGCCTCGCGATGGGATATTCAGTCCGTGAACTGCTCAGGCTCTATTGGAAGACTCTCAAGCTCGTGCGCTTTTCGCTGTTGACGATCGCGGCGATGATGGCGATTGGATTCACCACGCGTTATTCAGGCATGGATGCCACGCTCGGGCTCGCATTCGCAAGGACCGGATTTCTCTATCCCTTCTTCGGCACGCTGTTAGGTTGGATGGGCGTCGCCCTCACCGGTTCCGATACTTCTTCCAATGTCCTCTTCGGCAGTCTGCAAAAAATCACCGCCACGCAACTCGCCCTCAGTCCGACGCTGATGGCCGCCGCGAACAGTTCCGGCGGCGTGATGGGAAAAATGATCGACGCACAATCGATCGTCGTCGCCAGCACCGCCACGCGCTGGTACGGTCACGAAGGCGACATCTTGCGTTACGTTTTCTTTCACAGCCTCGCGCTGGCCGCGTTAGTTGGAATTCTTGTTTTGCTTCAGGCCTATGTGTTTACTTCGATGATTGTAAAGTAGCACCGGTCACACTCATCTGAGAATCGAACATGCAGGAGGAAGCCCGGCAGCCCTGGCAGGCACGCCGGGCTTTCGAGTCGTTGCCTTCGCACGAGGACCTATTTAGGCGCGAAGCGATTGCGATACTCA
>QHXE01000982.1 GCA_003222835.1 Acidobacteriota bacterium
GAATTGATTCCACGCTACACGCGCCCGGAGATGGGCCACGTCTGGAGCGACGCCAACCGCTTCGCGAAATGGCTGGAGGTGGAAATTGCCGCCGCCGAAACGCTCGCGGAAACGGACCAAGTACCGAAGGAAGCCGCCGCAGCGATTCGCGCGCGAGCCAAAGTGGATGTCCCGCGCATTCACGAACTCGAAGCGCGAGTGAAGCACGACGTCATTGCGTTTACCATGGCCGTCGGCGAATCGATTACTGATCCTGCTGCCGCGCGCTGGCTGCACTATGGCATGACGTCCAACGACGTCGTAGATACTGCGCAGGCTCTTCAAGTGCGCGATGCGTCAAAGTTAATTGAGCGCGACCTGGTGATGTTCGGAGAAATTCTCGATCTCCGTGCGCACGAGTTCCGGCACACGCCGCAAATTGGCCGCACGCACGGCATCCACGCGGAACCTATCACGTTCGGACTGAAAATCGCCAACTGGTTTTCTGAGAATCAGCGCAACATCGAGCGTTTCCGAGATACCGCTGCGCAAATGGCGGTGGGAAAAATTTCCGGGGCCGTTGGCACGGCCTCGCATCTTGGCACGGAAATCGAAGAACGCATCTGCAAACGGCTTGGGCTAGTAGTCGCTCCCGTAGCGTCACAGGTAATTCAACGCGATCGCCACGCGCAGTATCTCAGCGTTTTGGCCCTCATCGCTACGATGCTCGAGCGAATCGCGCTGGAAATCCGGCACCTCCAACGTACGGAAGTCCGAGAAGTCGAAGAACCGTTCAGCGAAGGGCAGCGCGGAAGCTCGGCAATGCCGCACAAGCGCAATCCCGTCCTGTGCGAACAAATCTGCGGCCTCGCGCGGCTGGTACGCTCGAATATGCTGGCAGCGTTCGAAAACGTGGCGCTGTGGCACGAGCGCGACATCTCGCACAGCTCCGTAGAGCGCGTGATTCTTCCCGATTCCACCATTCTTGTGGATTACATGCTCTCGAAAATGATTACCATCGTCGGCCAAATGCGCGTGTTTCCCGAACGTATGCTGCGCAATCTGGAATCCACGCACGGTCTTGTTTTTTCCGGCCAGTTGCTTCAGGACCTGGTGGAAAGCGGTATGCCGCGCGACGAGGCCTACAAAGTGGTGCAGGAAAATGCCATGTCCGCCTGGGAATCAGACACCAGCTTCCACGAGCGCATCGCGGTCGACAAACGAATCACGAAACATCTCGACGCAAAGGCGCTAGCCCGCACGTTCGATCTGCAGCGTCAGCTTCGTTATGTGGACGCCATCTTCGATCGTGTGTTTGGCCAGCATCCTCCCGGCGAAAAGTCCGCCGCCAGCTCAGGCGGAAGAGACTGAGTCCAAGAGAACAGAAGGTGCGAGAATCCAGCGGAAACAACGCAAGCTATACAGACGCGCATAAATAAAAGGACATGATGATTACAAAAAAGATTGCAAATAGGGCCGGATGAGTTCCGGATAGGTTTGCATCT
>QHXE01000983.1 GCA_003222835.1 Acidobacteriota bacterium
GAGGTTGCCGCAGGTGTCCTTCAGCATCGCAATGGTCGAGCCGGTCACGTCGGTGGGCGGCATCGTGAACTCAGCGCCGCGGGCCTTGATCCGCTCGTAGTCGCCCTTGACGTCGTCGGTGTAGAACATGGCCCCGGGCTGGCCCTGTTGAAACATCGCCTGCTGATACGCTTTGGCCGCGGGGTTGTCGTTCAGCGCCAGCTGCAGCTCAGTGCCGTCCGGCTCTTCGGCCGAGGCCACGGTCAGCCAGCGAAATGGGCCCTGACTGAAATCGGCCTTCTTGGCCTATAGCAGTCAGCAGAATTGACCCGCCTCGTCGCCAGATAAGTTAACCCACCAAGCCCCCTTGCGGGTGCAACAGCAGCAGATTGGGGAAAGTTGTATCGGGGAGATTACTAACTAGAGACGCCTTTGTCTTCCCTCGGGTCACCGAGGTGACCCAGAGGGTAGAACAAAGGGTGTGTACTGTAAGGTCTCCATCGTAAGCCAATCCCTGGGTTTTTGATAGTTAAAATCCAGCAACATTTCCAGTTCGGTCCGCACTGGTATCGTCGCAGTGCGTCCATTCGGGAACTGGTGGGGCAGTACTACGTTGTCTTGCGCTCCCTGCTGAGACAGAAACCCCGCTTGCGGCGGTATGTGTGCCGTTGCCGGCATTGCCGGATTTTCTTTCTGACACACCCGCGGAATGCCCATCGACGCGATCTGGCCTGTGCCTTCGGATGCCGGCAAGCCCACCGCCGGCAGAATTCCACTCGCCGCAGCGTGGCGTACTACCGCAGCCCGGAGGGGAAAACCAAGAAACGTCTGCACAACCAGCGACGCCCGGTTTCCGCCCGAGCGCGTCGCGCCGATCGCGTGCCCCGGACAACAACGGAGGAGATGAGCTTCCGCTCCGGCATTGTGCGCTACGTGCAAATGGTGACCAGCCTGATCGAGGGCCGACGGGTGAGCGAAGTGGAGATTTTGCGCATGCTAGTGCGCGCGGTGAGACAACACAGCATGGCGCGGCGTCGCCGTCGGGATTACGTTCTGAGTTGTTGGAAAGGGACTCTGGAGAGTCCCTGAAAGAAGCGGCATGGGACAGGAAATCGAGCTGGCGGAGTTGGATGTGCGCTATGAGAACTACCGGATGAAGAATCCGGCGCTGGAGAAGCGCCTGCTAGCTTCCATCCGGCAGCGCGGCATTGAGCAAGCTCTGGAGGGAACGGCCGCCGGCGAGCAGAAGATTTTGCTCAACGGATTCAAGCGTCGTCGTTGCGCGCTGCGCCTGGGCCTACCTCATGTGCCGTACGTTTCGCTGGGCGAGGACGAAGCCGGGGCCATTCTCAACCTGCTGCGCATGTCGAATCAATCGGCGCTGAGCCTGCTGGAACAGGCGCGTTTCATCGACCAGCTGCGCCGGCTGGAGAAAATGAGCGTGGCCGATATCGCGGAACAGTTATTGCGCAGCAAATCCTGGGTCAGTATGCGGCTGGGACTGCTGGAAGAGATGAGCCCGCGCGTGCAGGAGGAGATTTTCGCCGGTCGCTTTCCCATGTATGCCTACATGTACACCTTGCAGCGGTTCATGCGTCTGAACCGGACCGGCAAGCAGGAGGTTGAGCAGTTCGTACTGGCGGTGAGCGGGCAAAACATGAGCATGCGAGAGATCGAGCAGCTGGCGCACGGCTATTTTCGCGGCCCACAGTCGATGCGGGAGATGATTCAGAACAGGCACGCGCGCGAGGTCCTGACCTGGATGCAGCAGGTTCCGCAAGATGCCCAGGGTTGTAGTGAGCGGGAACGAATCCTGCTGCGCGACCTGGAGCTAGTGCAGAAGTACATGCAGCGGGTGATGGGCAAAAGTCTGGACCCCCAGCTAAAGTCGCCCGCCTTTTGCGCCCAGACTCATCTGCTGACGGCCGGGATCCTGAACCGCCAGCGCGCCTTTTTCGACAGCGTGAGACAACTACATGATCGCAGCGGACAAGCGCCAAGCGGTGTATCTGCTCCATCAGGATGGCATGAGCCTGCGGGAGATCGCTCATCGTCTCCAT
>QHXE01000984.1 GCA_003222835.1 Acidobacteriota bacterium
CAATCTCTTCAACCCGACCAATGCCACGATTGGTCGGGCGCAGGGTGTGGGGACGATTACCAATGACGACCGCCGCACCGTGTCAATGGCTTTTGGTCAATTCAGTCTTCCGTCAGTGGTTGAGGGGAACAGCGGACAGCGGCAGGCGGTCTTTTACGTTTTCTTATCAGCGCCGGCGAATGTTGATGTGACGGTGCAATACAGCACTCAGGATCGTACGGCGACAGCCGGCAGCGATTACGTGGCCGCCTCCGGCACGCTGATTTTCCCAGCCAATAGCACCACGACGACGCTTTCCGTAAGCGTCCCCGTTTTGGGTGACACGGACATTGAGCCTCATGAGTTTTTCGAGCTCAGGCTGAGCAACCCGACCAATGCCGACATCGAGAGAGCCATCGGTGTGGGCACGATCATAAATGATGATGGGCCGCGAACCCTGTCAATTAACGATGTGGCAGTGACTAATGATTTTCCAACTGCAGTCTTCACGGTGAGTTTATCGGCCGTGAGCAACGACTCTGTAGTGTTTAGCTATGCCACAGCAGATGGCACCGCTAAATCGGGGATCGATTACAGATCCTTCTCTTCCAATAACGGCTCGCTCCCTCCCGGCGAGTACCAAACGACATTCCAAATCGATATCATTGCTGACAACAATCCTTTGGCCGTCCATGAGCCGCGCACGTTTTTTGTCAATCTCTCCAATCCAGTAGGCGCTACAATCGCAGACGGACAAGGCGTATGTACGATCAATGATCACATCCCTACCTTTTGCGAGCTTAACCCTCACGCTAACGGTTGCCAAAGTCCTGCCGAGGTTGATGATTGTCCAATCACGAGAGCTTCCTCTAACAAAGGTACGATTAATCTCTCACGGCAATTCCGCGACGAGGTGTTGGCGCAGACGCCACGCGGCCAGAAGTACACCCAAGCTTACTACCGCTTCGCCGGCGAAGTCGTAGAGTTGCTGGTCTTCAATCCACGATTGCTCTGGCGCACGTCGCAGGCATTGGAGCGTTATAAGCCGATCATGCAGACATTGGTCAGCCGCGCGGAGGCGCCCACTGAGTCTGCGCAGCGGGCGGCAATCAGCGTCTCGCCGCAGGATTTGGAAGCAGTTGACGACTTGCTGAAGGACATCGAGGCCAAGGCCAGCCAGCAGTTGCGCCAGACTCTTGCAGAGATCAGAAGTGACTTGCGCGACTCGCAAGTGCAAGCGGAGTTTGGCGTCAAGGTTGGGCCGGGTGACTCGGATCTGCCGAGCTTGCCCGGTGACGATGGCGCCAAGGGCCCAATGCGATCAGTTTCAACTTACCCGCCAAACGATTCCACCATGGCAGCTCGCGCGACCGAAGCCTATGGCAATCTCCCGCTGAGGTTCGAGATCAATCAGGGGCAGGTGGCCAGAGAAGTCAATTTCATCTCGCGTGGCAATGGCTACACCCTCTCTCTCACGAACGAAACCGCTTTCCAACTGCGAAGAGTCGATGTTGGACCAGGCTTCGGCGAAGCCGTCTTCAATCCGCAATCCGACATCCGCAATCCGAGCTCGTCTCTCTTGCGCATGAAACTCCTGGGAAGCAATCCCACCCCGCGAGTCGCGGGTTTGGATCAACTACCCACGCGCAGTAACTATTTCATCGGCAGTGACGCCAGAAGTTGGCGCACTAACATTTCCAACTTTAGCAAGGTGCAATACGAGCAGATCTATCCGGGCGTGAACCTTGATTACTACGGCAACCAGCGCCAACTGGAATATGACTTCACCGTGACTCCCGGCGCTGATCCCGCGACGATCAAACTCGGCATCGACGGAGCAAACAAAGTCGAGATCGACGATCAGGGTGATCTGGTTCTTCACACCACCAGTGGCATCGTCCGGCAGCGTCGACCGCTGATCTATCAAGAGGTGGATGGCATCAGGCAGGAAATATGCGGCGGCTACGCGTTGCAGAAGACTCAAGACATCGGGTTCCAAAGCCAGGGCTCTTATTTGGTTGCTTTTCGAGTCGGAGCATATGACCGGAG
>QHXE01000148.1 GCA_003222835.1 Acidobacteriota bacterium
GTCGCATTCGAGGTCGAAATCCGACATCAGCGCGAGAAAATCTTTGAGCGCTTGAGCTTCGCCTTGTTCGTTACCTTCTTTGTCTATGCCGAATGCATGTTCGCTTTGATTACTTATCAGGCCCTCGAGCTCGAATCCCGGAACTGGCCCAACGTGAACAGCGATCGATAGAATCCGTCCCGACGTTGCATTCAACGAACCTAGTTGATAGACGCGTTCTTCTTCGGCCGCAATATCTTCCAAATAGCGCTCTTGTTGTTCCAGGCGCATGTAGCCAAGGCGAAAATCCTTCTCCAGCTTTGGTCCTACGCGTTCGCGGAAGCCGGGGAGGGCAATGGTCTCGATGTCCATAGTGAAAGCGCGCGGGAGCAACGGATCACAGCCGACGTGTTCGCGATACTGTTCTATATTGATGGGACGATATTCAGTGACGACGAACTGCGAGCGATCCTGAAAAGACTCGAGTTTCCCGGTGACCCCCCACAAGCCCGGTTTTATTTCTTCGCGACCTTCGAGCACTTCTGCCCAAATCTTGAGTGCGAGGCTGCCGGTTGCGTTCCGCGCGCTCGCATCGCGAAACGGTTTCCCCTGTTGGGTGCGGCGTTCGCGCACGGAAGTGACGAAAACCATCAGCCACACTTCTTCGTTGAATGGGAGCTCGGTGATGGGGATATTGCCTTTCATTCTTTAGTTCGCTTGCGATTCAAGAGCGCGAGGATGACGACAAATACGATAGGCTCCACGAGCAGCAATGCCGTAAATCCAGTCGATGAAATACCGCCGCCGACCGCCGCGATGCCGCCACTTTCAGGCCCTCGCGACATTTGTCTCACCAGCATCGATATCAGCGGATAAAAAACATAGAGGCATATTAGGACGAAGGTAATGATCAACGACAAGAATAAGGCAAGTAGAAAATCTTTGGTCCTCATTTCACGTGATTCCGTTACGGGTTTAGCCGGATTTCTCTAGCTCACAAACTCAGAACCTAGCTCATCAAATCCCGGCCTGATAAAATCTCGGGCTCTGGGAAAAATCCGTTCGATGGCGCGTCGAAGCTGCTCGAGTTCGATCAGCATTGGAACTGTCGATTCTGTTTTCTCAGGCAAGGCATTCTGCATCAGGCGCCAGGCGCTCAATGAACGATCGATGGCAATCAGCGCGATTTTGGCCGAGCCGTCAGAGTCGTGGCAGGCCGCGCGGAGCATAACGCTTTTGTCATCGAAATCGTCATCGATGTTAATGTCGCTTAGTTCGTCTTCTTCTATCTCGTCATCGAAGCTGAAAGTCTCGAAGTCAATATCGCTCACGTCCTCGTCGCCGATCTCTTCCAAACCCATCAATGCGCGATAGGTCTTTGCGGCGATGAAGAACTGATACCAGCGAATGACTTCAACTGCATCGCTCACATTGATGTCTTCTTCCGCGCTGCTGGCCTTGCCTGTTATATCATCGTGAACATTCTCTTCGACGGCGAACTCTTCTTTGAACCATTCCTGGACCATCTGGGCGTAATGGCGCGCGGAAAGCGAGACTGGATGCTCCTTTGCTTCTTCTCTCCGTTGTCCGCGCTCGGCGATTGCGGCTTCGGCTTCAGCAGATTCCAGATCAACTCCCATCTCTTCGGCCCATTCGAGGATCATTTCGTGCGTTTCGCGAAATATCGCTTCCAGTTTGTGCCAGAACTTGGCATTGTTGATGTCGTGACTTTCAGGGTCGTCACTTATGCTTTCTGCTCTTTCCGTGGCGTAAACCATACAGCGCGACGTGAATGGGCAACGCTCGCACCAACGATCGCAGTAATTGTAGATCCCGGAGATGAAGTCGGGGTTTTCGGCGAGTTCCATCAGCTCGTCTTTATTCATGTGTTTGTTGTCCGATAAACTTTAGTTGGTCGCGCGGACGGGTCCTTAATGCCGGCCGCGACAAGCTAAAGCTTATCGGACAGTGCGCATTCTAATGTATTATCGTCGCTGTTACCATGCAATCTCAGTACGCATTGAATGGCCCATCGTAAGAATCATCATTGGCTCCTTGAACTTGGTCTGATCCTGATCGTGGCGGCGGTCTACTTTCTGGCTGCTAAACTCGGTCTCTCGCTCGCCTTTCTCAACGCCAGCGTCTCGCCTGTCTGGCCCCCTACCGGGGTGGCCATCGCGGTCGTGTTCTGGTTGGGATATCGCGCCGTGCCGGGAGTTTTCCTGGGCGCGCTGCTGGCGAATTCTTTGCTCACCAATGTTTCATTTGCAACCACCTCGGGAATTACCATCGGTAACACGCTCGAAGCGATCGCGGCCGTATACCTGCTGCGCCGTTTCATCGGTTCCCGCATTCCGTTTAATCGCGTCATAGATGTTTTGAAGTTTCTTCTTTTCGCCGTGATTCTCAGCACCGCGATCAGCGCTACCATTGGCACGCTCAGTCTTTGTCTCGGCGGCGCGGCGACCTGGAGCAACTTTGGTTGGCTCTGGCTGACTTGGTGGCTGGGCGATGGCGTCGGCGCGCTGGTCGTGGCGCCGCTCATCCTCAGCTGGGTTGAGCGACCTATCGAACGGTGGTCGGGCCGGCGCTGGGCCGAAGGTGCTGCACTGCTGATCGCTTTGTGGATTCTATCGGCAACAATCTACACAGACCTCTTTCTGAGATCCGCAGCCGGACGTCCATGGGGACACGTGACCATACCACTCTTGCTCTGGGCCGCATTTCGCTTTGGCCCGCGCGGAGTTGCGACGACGATCGCGACTTTCTCAGCGATTGCAATTTGGGGAACGGTCCACGGACGCGGTGGATTCGCCGTCTACAACGCCAACGATGCGTTGCTGTACTTGCAGGCTTACGTGGCGGACTTGGCAATCACGACTTTGCTACTGGCCGCTATCATTTCGGAGCGAAAGCACGCCGCCCGTAACTTGAGTGGAGGCCTTTCAGTGACGCGCATCCTGGCTGAGTCACCTGCGCTCGATGATGCTCTCCCGCGCATTCTGCAAAGAATTTGTGTGACCTTTGACTGGGAAGTCGGAGTCATGTGGATAGCGGACGTTGAATCGGCCCTGCTGCGAAGTTTGAAAGTTTGGCCACCCCAGGAAACGGAGAGCAGATTCGAAGCAGTCTGCTACGAGAGCACATTCTCTTCCGGCATCGGTTTGCCGGGACGAGTTTGGAAGAGCTTAAAGCCGGCGTGGATTCAAGACGTCAGCAGTGACGAGAACTTTCCGCGCGCGCGCGTCGCGTCAGCAGAAGGTCTGCACGCCGCGTTCGCGTTTCCGATCGTCTCGGGCGAGAAGTTCCTCGGCGTCATGGAATTCTTCAGTCATGAAATTCGCGAGCCTGATGAATCGTTGCTGGCCGCGGTTGGTGGCATCGGCAGCCAGATTGGACAATTCATTGAACGCAAACGGGCGGAAAAAGCGCTCGAACCAGCTGGATTGCTGCCGAGCGAGAATCCGGCGCCGGTGATTCGTTTGGATCAAGGACGAGTCCTTAGTTATGCCAACCCCGCGGCCCAACGTGTATTCGCAAGTTGGAACCTTACTTTAGGTAAGGAAGTGCCCGAGGAGTTAGCGCAAAACGCCGAAGCAGCTTTATCGCGGGGTGAGCGACGAAATATCGAATTGTCCCTCGGCGAACAGATCTACTTGGTCACTCTTGCCCCTCTAGTCGGTGGTAATTATGTAAATCTCTACTTTACTGACATCACCGATCTAAAGCGGACTCAGGAAGCGCTGCTGAAGAACGAGGAATGGCTGCGCCTGACGATGGAAGGCGGGCGCGTGGGAACGTGGACGCGCGATCTCGATGAGTACAATCGCGTCATCTGGTCGCCTGAATTGGAGGAGATTTTCGGATTGCGGCGGGGCGAGTTTCCGCAAACCGAAGAAGCGTTCTTTGCTTTTGTTCATCCCGATGACCGGGCGCGACTGAGCCAGGCGGTGACTCGAGCGATCGAGAGCCGCGGCGCTTATGACATCGAGTTTCGGTACACGCGAAAAGACGGCGCCCAGCGTTGGATGCTGGGGCGAGGACGAGCATTTTATACCGAAGACGGAAAACCGTATCGGTTGGCAGGATTAGGTTGGGACATTACCGAACGCAAACTGGTGGAAGAAAGCCTGGTCAAGAACCAGGAGGCGCTGAAGCTCGCGCACAAAGTCGCGCGCGGCGGAACGTGGCAATGGGACTTAGTAACGAATCAGGTTAATTGGTCAGAGGAGTACTGTGACCTTCTGGGACTGAATCCCGCAGAAGTTCATCCTTCACAAGAGGAATGGTCACGCCGGGTTCACCCTGACGATCTCTCGATGGTCCTTCAAGAGCATAGGAATGCCATGGCGGAAAAGCGGGATGTAGACGTCGAGTTCCGAATCAAGCGAGCAGACGGAGAGTGGCGATGGTTCTACCGCACTGGCCGATTCGTTTACGCCACGGATGGCAAACCTCTATCGATGATCGGAATCACGTTCGACATTACCGAGCGCAAACAAGCCCAGGAGGCACTACGCGAGAGCCAGGCACAGTTGGCCAACGTAATTGGTTCGGCCATGGATGCAGTCATCACTGTCGATCAGGATCAGCGGATCGCGATATTCAATTCCGCCGCGGAAAAGATGTTCGGCTGTTCGACTGCCGAGGCTATCGGTCAACCTATCGATCGCTTCATTCCCGAGCACCGTGAACACATTCGCTCGTTTGGCGAGACGCGCGTGACCAAGCGGTCGATGGGCGCGCTCGGAGCACTGTCCGGGGTGCGTGCGAATGGCGAGGAATTTCCGATTGAGGCTTCTATTTCTCAAATCGAGTTAGAGGGTCGGAAGCTTTACACGCTAATCCTGCGCGACATCACTGGGCGTAAACGCGCTGAGGAAGAACGCGAACAGCTTTTGGCCCGAGAGCATGAAGCACGAGCTGAGGCCGAAATTGCCAATCGCATCAAAGACGAATTTCTGGCCACGCTGTCGCACGAGTTGCGGACACCGCTGACCGCGATCCTGGGCTGGCTTTCGATAATGCGGAGTCAGCCACTCGATACGAAAACCACTGAGCACGCGATTGAGACCATCGAACGCAACGCCAGGATTCAAGCACAATTGATTGAAGATTTGGTGGACGTGTCGCGCATCGTCGGCGGCAAACTCAATCTGGACATGCAGCCGGTCAATCTCTTGCCGGTGATTGAGGCGGCCATTGAGGTCGTGCGGCCGGCAGCCGAAGCCAAAGGAGTTGCTTTGCGGGTGAAGCACGATCCGTCGGCGGGAATGGTTTCCGGCGACGCGGCGCGATTGCAACAGGTGGTTTGGAACCTGCTTTCGAATGCCGTCAAATTCACCTCGCAAGGCGGCTCGGTGGAAGTTTTGCTGGGGCGGGCAGACGGCTCAGCCGAAATTGTCGTTCGGGATACGGGCATCGGAATCGCCCCCGAATTCCTGCCTCACGTTTTCGAGAGATTTCGCCAGGCTGAGTCGCCATTGACCAGGTCGCAGCGCGGCCTGGGACTTGGCTTGGCAATCGTGCGCCACCTGGTTGAATTACACGGTGGCAGCGCGAGCGCGGAGAGTCCCGGCGAAAATCAAGGCGCGACGTTCACAATTCGACTGCCGCGCGCTTCAGCGCTGCGAACCGATGCTTCGGCGACGGAATCTGATCGGGCTGCCGGCTTTGAGCAATCGCTCGCGGGTTTGCGCGTGCTCGTGGTTGAAGACGAGCCCGACGCCCGCGAGTTGATCTCGTTGGCCCTCAAACGTTCCGGCGCGGAAGTCCAAGCCGTGGCTTCGGCCAGGGAGGCTTTAAGAAGTCTGCAAATGTTCACGCCGGATGTGCTCTTAAGCGATATTGGCTTGCCGGCCGAAAGCGGTTACGATTTGATTCGCGAGGTTAGATCTCTTTCTTCGGATCTCAGCAAAGTTCCGGCCATTGCCTTGACTGCATTCGCTTCGGAAAACGATCGCAAGATGGCCCTGTCGAACGGTTTTCACGCCCATTTGGCGAAGCCCGTCGAGGCGGATCATCTCATTGAAATAATTCGACGCGTAGTTCGAGGCAACTTCTGAGTGGCAAATCCAGCTAATGATCGGCCAGCGAGGGTCCAGCGCTGTGGATGGGCAAGGACGGAACTGGCGATTGCCTATCACGATCGTGAATGGGGCCTTCCCGTTCATGACGATCGCAAGTTATTTGAGTTTCTGATTCTCGAAGGCGCGCAGGCTGGTTTGAGTTGGGAGACGATTCTGCGGAAACGCGAGAATTATCGGAAGGCGTTCGATAATTTCGATGCACGGAAGATTGCCGCGTTCGATAAGCGAAAGGTCAAAAGCCTGCTCGCTGATTCGGGGATTGTCAGAAATCGCCTGAAGATAAACGCAGCGATCCAAAACGCCAAGGCTTTTCTTGCCATCCAGCAAGAATTCGCTAGTTTCGATGCCTATGTTTGGCGGTTTGTAAATGGAAAGCCAATCAAACGAAAACGCGGCGTCCCGGTATTAGCCTACACTCTTGAATCGGACGCGCTGAGTCGAGATCTTATTAGGCGTGGTTTTAAGTTCGTCGGCTCGACGATTTGCTATTCGTTCATGCAGGCCATCGGCATGGTTAATGATCACGACCGAAGCTGTTTTCGCTACCGTGAAGTTCAACTCAGTCCATAAGTATAGATCGGCCACGGGCATTAAGTGTCTGCGCGGAATTAAAAACATTTTGCTTGATCAAACATTTCCACTCACATCGCGGCTGTTTTATTTGTTCTCTCGAAGACAACCAGAAATGGCGGGCATTTCTTGTTAGAAGAAAAATAAATCACTCTCCGAAAAATAAAACACACAAAAAATTGACGGCAGAAAACCTTTACAGTATAAATGCGCCTGTTACGGAGATTACGGTCTTTGAAACCAGCGAGGGGATCGGCGAACGGAGTCGTGAGGCTCTGGGAGAGAGCAAAGGCAGAGCGGTTTGCAGTTGCTAGTGACGCCCTTCGTTGAAGCCGAAAGGCTTGCTAGGGAAGGCCGAGAGGTTTTCCTGAGCGCCCGGATAAAAACGGGTAGCAACCATAAGAAGAGGACCCGCTTGTGGAGAGCAATGTCGCTCAACGAAAGTTGAGCCTCGTTGCCGGGAACGTAACCGGCGGTGGAGGACAGCCACCAAAAAAACTACCTAGCGGCACCACGGTCCGCAAGGATCGTGAGATTTGTGGAAACAGATTTTGCGTCCCGCAAGGGATGCGAGGTTAACTGAAAC
>QHXE01000149.1 GCA_003222835.1 Acidobacteriota bacterium
GAGACTAAACAAAAAGAAGTCGACAATGAAATCGTACGCGTCGAGTAAATCAAACTATGTGCCCGGAGAATCGGTAACTATTCGCTGGGAACTCCTCTCACCGAACGACAAGCTTCGACAATCGCCAGCGAATCAAAACAACTGGAACTTAATCGTCAGATATTTCTTCGGGTTTTGGCGGAAGTCGTAGATTAGCTTTACGCCTTCCGACGAGAGGTTATTCACGTTATTGTAGAGCTGTTCGTCGGTGATCAATTTGCCGAGCGTGCCTTCGCCGCGTTGGGCGCCGGCGACGACGTTGTCGATGCGCGTGGTGGTGGTGTTGAAGCGGGCGATCGCGGTGCGCGCTTCGTTGTAGATTGCTTCATCTTTCAGCAATTTGCCTATGGTGCCGCGTCCGGCGTTGACATCAGCCACGATCGCGTCGATCTGATCCATCGAGTGATTCACGCGATCGGCGATGCGATTGATCTTGTTGTACATCTCGTCGCTTTCCAGCAGCTTGCCGGCCGTGCCGCGACCCGCGGTCAAATCTTCGGACAGTTTTTTCAGGTTCGCGGCAATATCGTTGGCGTTGTTGTAGAGCGCCTCGTCGTAAATGAATTTACCCGCCGTGCCTTTGCCGCTCTTGATTTGCTGCGCCAAATCTTCCGCATCGTGGATCGTCGCATTTAGGTTGTTATAAAGCGACTCATCATTGAACAAACGTCCCACGGTGCCTTTGCCTTCGCGCACGTTCTTGACGACTTCGCTAAGCTGATCGGAAAGTTTGCTGAGCCTTTGAGCCAGATCAGTTCCCGAGGTAGCCAGATCGGCCATCGTGCTTCCGGAAGTCGAAGGCAGCAAAAAATTCTCGGTGACCGGTTGGCCCAGTGAAGTTCCGGGCGTAATGTTGACCAACATCTCGCTGCCGAGGATGCTCGGCGACGCTTGCTGGGCGGTCGAATCAGTGCGAATGCGCTCAGTGGCCGGCACGCCGTCGACCTTGGAATCGACGCTCAAGTAGACCTGCACCTTTTGCGGATTGGGTTGGTTGCCCAGATCGCTCGGCTTAAGTAATTCGACGCGATCGACTTTGCCGATCCGCACGCCTGCCAGCCGCACCTCAGAGCCTTCCCGCAAGCCGTTGGCGTCGTTGAAGCGCGCCCGCAAATGCAAGTGGCTGGCGAAAGGATTGAGCGTGCCCGAAGCGTTCAGAATCAGAACGACCAGAACGCCGATCGCGATCAGAACGAGCAGGCCGACTCTTAGCTCGCTCAGGCCGATGTTTCGAGTTGTTTTTGGCATGACTCCACCTTGAAATTTGCGATTTTAGATTTGGGATTTGCGATTTGAAAAAACCCTCTGGGTACGCGGGCGTCCCGCCCGCTTCTTCTTCGCTACAGGATGCTGCGTCAATGCAGGCGGGACGCCTGCGTACCCAGCGCTCTGCAATCGCAAATCAAAAATAACTTCAATGTCCGCGCAGAAACTTTTGTATGTAGGGATCGTCCGCCTTGCGCAACGTTTCGTCCGTGCCGCTAAAGATCACCTGGCCGTCGCTCATCATCAAGACCTTGCAGTTGATGAGGCAAAGCTTCTCGCCTTCCGTTTCGAAAACCACTTCGCCGGCTTCGTTGACGACCGCGTATTCCGAAGTTAGGTAATCCAGATTGTTCATTTCGTGCGTGACGAAGATTGACGATACGTCTTCCAGGTCACGCAGCTTCATCGCCAGCTCGCAGATGGTGCGCGCAGTCGGGGGATCCAAGCCCGCAGTCGGCTCGTCGAACATCACAATCTTGGGATCACCTACCAGGGCGCGGGCGATGCCGACGCGACGGCGCATACCTCCTGAAAGTTCCGCCGGCATTTTGTCGATCGCCTGCTCCAAATTCACGAAACGGAGCATCCGTCGCACTTCGTTTTCGACCTGATCTTCCGGCACGCCCTGTTCGTGCAGCTTGAACGCAACGTTTTCATAAACTGAAAGCGAGTCGAACAGCGCTCCTTCTTGAAAGATCATGCCGATCTTTTTTCGCACGCGCATCATTTCGACTTCCGAGTAGTTCGTAACGTCCTCACCGTCGACCAGTATCTGTCCGCTGTCCGGCTTGAGCAGGCCGAGCACCAACTTGATCGTCGTCGACTTGCCGCAGCCCGAACCGCCGAGAATGATCTTTGTCTCGCCCTTCATTACTTTGAAGCTGAGATTGTCGAGCACTTTGCGGTCATCGAAAACGATCGTCACGTCGCGAAATTCAATCGCGGGAATCGCTCGATCGGTATCGTCAATCTCGCGAAATGTAGATTCAGCGGCGCTTTCACTGACGCGATTGTCCGGCGGTTGTGCGCCGGGCCGGTAAACTGAAGTTTCTGCCATCATGTTGTTGTACCTAGAATAACCTGAAGTGCTTTGGCAAGGAAGAAGTCAGCGATAATTACAATTATCGAAGCCATGACCACCGCCGTAGTCGTCGAGCGTCCCACGCCGACGGTGCCGCCTTCAGTCTTCAGTCCTTTGTGACAGGCAATCGTGCCCATCAGAAACGCGAAGACCAGCGGTTTGATAATTCCGCCGATGATGTCGTCAGTCGTAATGCCATCTCGTACAGAGTTAATAAACATCGACGACGGCAGATCGTAGAGAAAGGTCGACACCGCCCAGCCGCCGGCAATTCCCATTACGTCGGCAACCAGGGTCAACAGCGGCAAGGTAACGATCAGGGCTATGAGCCGGGGCGCTACCAGCTTGCGGTTCGGATCCGTTCCCAGAGCCCGCATCGCATCGATTTGCTCTGAGACCACCATCGAACCCAGCTCTGCCGAGATTGCCGAAACCACTCGACCGGTAACCATTAACGCAGTCAGCACCGGGCCCAATTCCCGCACCAGCGAAATTGAAACAAGATAACCGAGTTGATCGACTGCGCCGTATGAGGCGAGGGTCTGATAGGTTTGCAGCGTCAGGACGCCGCCGGTAAAAAATCCGGTGAGAATAATGATCGTCAGCGAACCTACGCCGATGCTGTCCATCTGCGCGATCGTTTCTGGGACGTAACGAGGCTTCTTGAAGATTCCAAGTGCCGCCCGCGCCGAGAGCAAGGACATTTCCTGCAATTCGAGCAGAAGACGCTTGAAGATGTTCATGCGTGACTTAGCGAGAACCGAATGCCGCTCGGTACGCCGAGGCTGCCGCTGGTTCTTTCGAGGTAAATAGCCGTACTGGCAGAGGGCGCGTCGGTGATTTCCAAAAGATTGATTACCGCTACCGCCGAAGCGAGCAATTTCAATCGAGCCGCCTATCATGCGCAAAACCAAGTGTGCGCGTCAAGGATTGATAGCGATCGGCTCTATTCTTTTCGGCGAATGACAGAGGCAGGCTCCTCGTTTAGATTGCGGACTTGTCCGCTCTTCGTGCTAAGAGGCCTTCACCCAGTTCAAAAACAGCGGACAAGTCCGCAATCTAAACGGGCCTAGGGGTGGGATCGAGTCCGGGCCCGTAGTTGTCGCTGGCTGGAAAGATTCGCGAATGAAACTACTACTTCAAGGCTTCTGCTGCTGTTTCATCAGCTTCCGCTGGTTTGGCTTCAACGTTTGAGGCGCGTTTGTATTACGGGGCAAACCGTTCTGCCGGCCGAGCGCATTACGCGGACCTTGTTGATTGCGGAGGCGCTGGTTAGCCTGCGCTCGTTGGCGCATCTCTCGCAGTCGCACACGCTGTTCGGGCGTCAGCACCTCATGAAGAATCCTTGCTTCCGTCAGTGACCTGAGCCGAGCGGCATCGGCTCTGGCATCGGCGAGCTCACGCGAACGTTGTTCGATCACAGTCTCGTTTGGGGTTGAGGACTCGATTGCCTCGGCAAGTGAGCGTTGCGCTTGACGCCCTCTCAAGTTCACCGCTTGCCTCTGATCCTTCGTGTCGGCATAGATGGTCTTAATCTTCTGAACCTGATCAGGTGTCAAGTTGAGTGGTCCAAGATCCGGAATTGGGTTCGCCTGATTGGTTTGCGCCTGATTCTGAGTTTGCGTGGCATCAGTCGGAGTCTGGGGATTCTGAGTTTGCGCCTGGACCACCAGCTCCGCCACTGATAACAGCAGCACCAAGCCCAGGCATCTGGCTACTATTGTTACTCGCTGATTCATGATTGCACCTTGTTTCCTCTCGGCGACCATCATTGATTAGGCTCTTCGGAAAATACAAATGGCAGATCGGCCTCGTCTCTGCCGGGGATCAATAGCAGATCGGCCGCCAATTGTTCACGCTCCGCGCGCGTCAGACCGCGGACGCCGCGAGAACGGGTCAGCACTGAATTGTTCGCCAGTTCGCGACGAGACGCACGCTGGTTTGGCACCTTAGTCTGGCCCTGGCTGGCAGCAACGTTAGGCGATTTTTGCGCGGAGACTTCCGACTGACTCAGCTTTTCGTTGACCGCTTTCTCAACGGCGTCGTGGAACTGCGTCGCTGTATAAACCTTTTCTTCCGCCGAATTCTTCGCAACCGGCGCCGGCGGTCTCCATGAGCGTGAGATTACAACTAAAGCCAGCACGCAAAGAAGCAAGGCCGCAAACGCTGTCGCGCCGCGCAGCCATAGCGGCGAGATGCTAAAGAATTGGCGCAGCGCCTGAAGAGCCGACAGCTTTCGCTCGTGCGGAACGTGCTCAACCGAACCCGTTGCACCGGCGAGGTCTGCCGCTTGAGAAGCCGGACTGAATGTGCCCAGAGCTTCATTACGCCATAGGACTATCGACTCATGCACCTGGCGAAAGAGTGCCAGTTCGGATCGGCAGGCATCGCACTGCTCAGCATGATCGGCAAAGTCTTGCGCGTCAATCTCGCCTGCTTCGTTGTAAAGATAGGCAACCAGGTCTTCCGCCCGGTGGCAAATTGGTCTTTCGTTATTTTTGGTCATAACAACTACCTCGCATTCGCGCCCCCGCTCATCTCGCGGGTTCACCGAACTTTTCTAAACGCATCTGCAATTGCCTGAGCGCGGTGTACAGCCGGCTCTTAACTGTGCTCAACGGCAATTCCAACGCTTCTGATATTTCCTGGAACGTAAGCTCCTCGAACTCTTTCATCACCACCACCTGACGCAAATCTGCCGGCAGGGCACATACTGCTCGTCTGACGGCTGAGCTTCGTTCTGTAGTTTCGACAGCTCGCGCCGGCGAAATCTCAGACGGCAAAGCAAAGACGCTTGCGTTCTTTTCGGCCTCGTCTTCGAGCCCCGTCTCGTTGCGGACCTTCGCGCGCCGCTGCCGCGTGATGCACTGATTGACCGCAATACGGTGCAGCCACGATGAAACTTTGGCTTCGCCGCGAAAGCCACGCAGATTACGAAATGCCGCCAGGAACGTCTCCTGCGTCGCATCACGCGCATCTTCCTCGCGACCCAGCATCCCAAAGGCAAGCGCGAAGATGCGCCGCTCCCAGCGACGCACTATCTCGCCGAACGCCTCCGGGTCGCCGGACACGGCGCGTTCTACTATCTGTTCATCGCTGGTGGCCGTCTCCATTCGGTTCGTGCTCGCGTTCGGCCCGCGAGGCCGCATCCAAATGTTCGCGCGCAACAACTCGCGCGGTCAATCCTTTAGACGCAGCTTTTGCAGCGGAAGTCGGCAAAAGTATCACGTAGACGTTCGACAGCCTTCAGTTTGTCGGTCTTGTTCGTGTAGGTTCGCGCAATTTTCGTGGTATTTCGTGGAACTAGTTTGGCGGTGTCGTGGAACGCAAGGAGTCGAATTCAGGACTGCCGGCGAAACCCATCATCTCGTTTCGTTCCTCGCAGGTCTTCATAATATGTTCGAGAGCGCGTTCTTTGCGACCCAGCCCGGCATAGATGAGAGCCAATGCATATGGCGAAACGTAGATTTTTTCAGATCGTTTCTCTAATTCGCTAAGGACTCGCAAAGCTTGTCGCTGTCTTCCCGAAACTCCGTAAGCATAGCCCAGATAACCTAAAGCCCATGGGACATCTGCGAACGAAGCCGCTCTTTCCAATTCCCCGATAGCCTTGGTCAATCGGCCTTGCTGAATATGAGCCATGCCTAAGAGAACACGAGCCGGAAAGAACTCCGGGTCTGCATCAAGCGCAATTTGCGCCTGCGCGATAGCTTCGTCGTACCGACGCGCGAGGTGAAGGATTATTCCCAGACCAGTCCGAAGATCTGGCGATTGGGGGTCAAGATCGAGAGCTTTAGTAATCTCTCTGATACCTTCATCGAAGCGCCCCGTGAGTCCGAGCGCCCAACCATAACGCTTGTAAGGCAACGGGGATTCCGGGTCTAACTCAATGGCTCGTTTGAATTCCCCTTCCGCGGCTGGCCAATCACGATCATAAAAGATCCTGATCAGCCCTAGTAGAGTATGAGACTCGGCGATGGTGTCGTCCATCCTTAGGGCCTTGATTACGGCGGCCTTGGCTTTGGACATCACCTTTGCGGGAGGCAGATTTATGGTGGCGAGGCGGTAATAGCAATCAGCCAGGCCGGTGTAAGCGAGGCAATAATCGGGATCAATTCTTATCGCTCGACGAAAGTAATCGATGCCCTTATTCAATCCGTCCACTGTGTACTTCTTCCAGTAGTGACGGCCTCTCATATAGAGATGATGTACTTCGCCGCCTTCATCGGAAGGCCGGCGTAGCGTAGATTTTAGTTTGCGTGTCTGCGATTCTTCGTTCTCCACGCTCACCGCGGCGATGAAACGATATCCCCGTCGGTGAACAGTCCGAATATACTCGTGTCGATCACGACTCTCGCCGAGGACCCGTCTCAGGTCGCAAACGGCCTGCGTCAAGTTGTCATCTTCGACAAACGCATCATGCCAAACCTGCCGGATCAATGCCTCTTTCTCTACAACATGCCCGGCGTTTTCGACGAGCACCCGCAGCACGGCGAAGGCTTTCAACGTCAGATGAACCGGCTCGTCCGCGCAGAACAATACCCGTTCGCATGTGTCTAAGCGAAAGCGGCCGAAATCATAAACTCGTCCGGGGAGATCCATGGGATTTCAGAACTCTTTCGGAACTATTTAAGAACTTCCTCAGGACTTCGCCTTAATCCTTGCTGTAAAAGCCTACCGTATGTTTACGATTACCCTAGCTCGGTTTGAGATTACTGCCATTCTACCCGCAAGTAGTCGTTTAGCGCAATTCACGTTGGATGCCTCGGATCGTCCCACACGGCCGAAGCAGGTTAGCCCGGGACTCAGTGTGAAAGAAACCGGTCGATTCTCTTTCGCACCC
>QHXE01000985.1 GCA_003222835.1 Acidobacteriota bacterium
CTCATCTTCGACGAGAAGAATTCGCATAGAGTTGCGGAGTCAGTACCACCCGCGTTAGCGGGTGGGATCGAACCGACTGGAGCGCAACCGTCCCGGTTGCAGCGTCGCGTCAACAAAGCTCATGCAAGCGAGGACGCTTGCGCTCCAGTCCATTAACCCACCTGCTTACGCAGGTAGTACGGACCTCATTACTCCTATTTGATCCTCAACCTAAACGGCATCAAATAGATCGCTTCGCCTTTGCTTGCGCGGTCCAGCAACTGCGCATAGCGCAAGCTCTCGCGCATGTCTTCGGGCAACGCGGAAAAAAGCGAAGCCTGTTGCTTTGCCTGCGCGTCAGCCCCGTCGCTGTCATCGTTTCCCCCACTCATCAGTTGCTCCAGGAACGTCGGCGGCTGCGGCATGATTATCCGTTGAATACTCTTCTCGGCAGGAATGTTCGCAAGCTGCTTCGCCATCTCGATCGCTTTATCCAATCCGCCGTATTCATCGACCAGGCCTTTTTCTTTGCCCTGACTTCCGGTCCAGACGCGGCCCTGGCCGATCGAGTCGATGTAATCCTTCTCTTTGTTTCGCCCTTTGCCGACTTTGGTGATGAAGTCTTCGTAAGTGTTCCTGAGAAACTCCTGAAACTTCGCCCGCTCGCTGTCGTTGAATTTTTCAGTCTCACGGAACATGCCGGCGTTCTTGCCGCGCACTACATATTCGTTTGTTACGCCGATCCAATCGTAGAAACCTTTAACGACGGGTTTGCCGCCGACCACGCCAATCGATCCCGTGATCGTCGAGGGCTCGGCCACAATTTTGTTTGCGTTGCATGCTATGTAGTAACCGCCGGAAGCGGCCACGTCACCCATCGAAACGACGACCGGCTTCTTTGCTTTGGCAGCTTCGACCGCGCGCCAGATGATGTCGGAAGCCAAACCCGATCCACCGGGACTGTCGATGCGCAGCACGATGGCCTTGACGCCTTTGTCATCGCGAGCTTCGTTAATCGTTCTCACCAGCGAGTCCGATCCGATTGTCTCTTCGCCATTGCCGCCGAATGATGATTTGCCGGAAACGATATCGCCGGCCGCGTAAACGACGGCGATCTTCTCGCCTTTGTTCAGCCCTAAGGACTCCTGCGAGATCTGTTTGTAATCAGAGCTGCGGGCGATGTGCAGTTCGTCGCTGTCTTTGTAGCCCAGCCGCTTTTTCAATTCCTTCTCGACATCATCGTGGTAGAGCGCGCCGTCGATCAGCCCGGCGTCTTTCGCCTGCGCAGCATTGTACGGCGCGTTGTCGATCAAGCTCTTGACTTCATCAACTGATTTGTTCCGCGCTTTCGCAATTCCCTCAACGTAGCGGCCATACAAATCGTCGAGCAACTCATTAATGTACTTCCTATGCGCATCCGTCATCTGCTTTTGCGTGAACGTATCGCCAGCGCTTTTATATGCTCCGATCTGGTAAACGTCGGGATAGACGCCGAGCTTATCGAGCGATCCACGAAAGAACATCACGTCCGCGGCCAGGCCGATCGTGAACAGCTCGCCCGGAGGCGGCACGAAAATCTTGTCGCACGCGGTCGCGATGTAATAGTCCTTATTAAGGCCCATCTCCATGTACGCGTATACGGGTTTGCCCGACGAACGAAAGTCTGCGATCGCACCACGAATTTCTTCCGACTTGGCCCAACCGGCTTCAGACATGTCGATATCCAGCATCACGGCGCTGATGCGCTTATCAACTTTCGCTTTGCGAAATTGAGCCAGCAGGCTGCCGAGCGATTGCGGCTGCGCGCCAAAGATGCGACGAAACGGATCGTCAGGAACGTAATCAGGCAGCGTCCCGGAGATTTTCAGCGCGAGCACGCTGTTGTCTTGAATCGAAGGGCGATTGCCGCGCAGCGCGGAAACCACCATTGCGACTCCGAGCACGACGACCATCACAAAAAAGAGCACGATGCCGCCGACAATGAGCACGACTTTGCGGGTTGTTGACATGGCCATGAGCGATTTTCCTGATTAAATACGAATAGGGGCGTTTGTGAGTACGCGACGAGG
>QHXE01001009.1 GCA_003222835.1 Acidobacteriota bacterium
CTTTCGATTGTGCAATGTCCCAGACTTTACGGTTGACGACTTGCCCATGATGTCGCCGAGGAATCCTTTTATGCTCGGGTCAAGCGCAATTTGCACTTGCCACCACAGCTTCGTGGACATCATTTGAGCAGTCTCTCCCTCTGGAATCTTGAAGACCGGGATGACTTTGTTCAACAAACCTTCGGCATGTTTAGAACCATGCTTGTTCGTGATTTCTATAATTCCATTTCGCAGCTTCCACCGATAACCGTTGCCATTGAGCAAGATGGAATCAAGTGCCTGCCGAATCGTTTTGTGTCGCAGACTGACATTAATGGGCCGGTCCATCGATGCTCGGTCAACGTATCCGATGGCGATTGGAAGATGCTCCTCGTGTGAGAACTTGAGAAGCGTTTCAGTCAAGCCAGCGCCCTTCGAGTTGAAGCTGGAAGCGCGTCTTTCAAGAGGGCCGCTCTGCCCGTAGACGCAGGGTGAGAAGAGAAGAAAGCCGCAGGCGATTGCACGACTTATCATCAACATTGGACACCGCAGAATCATAGGCGGTTCCTCAGGGAAGCGACCAAGTCAAGTCCCATCAGTCCCATCTGGTAAACGCTAGTGCTTAATCGGACGCGCGTTGCCACGAAGAACCGAATTCAGACGCGGGGCTCTTCGCGCGTTCGATTAAGCCGTTTGAACGTGGCCGCCCGTGGTTGCGGCAGACGCGGGCTCTATGCAAATTCAATGTTGGGATGGAGCCGAGTTGTGGTTTGCGGGGGCAGAGTAGCAGCCGGGACACCATGGTCTCGGTGGACTGAGCAGCCGTTTGCGGTGGCAAGTTGTGCGAAGAAGGTTGCTGAAGGAGCTGAAAGAAAGAAGCTATCCGGCGGGAAGGCGCAGGAGTGCAGACCGTGCCGAGGCGCGCGAAGAATTCGAATTGGAGAGAGTGATTTCATGCTGCAGTCGTGAGCACCGGCGGAGAACGGAGTTGGATTTCGGCAGCCGTAAGCCGCTCGACGACCTTCATCGGACCACCGCACTTGGGACAGCGCCAAAGACCAAACGTGTCTTCAGTGGAGGCAACGTGTTGTTCAGCTTGCGGCTCTGGGGCGGAGCCGAGATGGTGAAAGCAAAGCGGTAGGAGAGTGGCACGCCGGCGGTTGGCCAGAAACCCGAAGTGGCGGATGCGCACGAAGCCTTGCGGCAGGATATGTAGTAGGAAGCGGCGCAGGAACTTGTCGAGCGGTAGGGTCATGGGTTTCTGTTCGTTGTTGTGGGCCGAATCGCGCCACAGAAAGGTGACTTGGCCATCGGCAAACGAGAGCAGACGATGATTGGAGATAGCTACGCGATGAGTGTAGCGGCCCAGATATTGGAGTACATATTCGGGGCCACCGAAGGGACGTTTCAAGTAGACCACCCATTGTTTTCGAAACAGAGGTCGTAGCCAGGCGGCGAAAGTCTTTGGCTGAGCGAGGAGTTTAAGATCTCCCTCGAAACGGAGTTGACCGTCATGGAAAGCTTGCTCGAGAGCGTTGACGAACTTGCCGCGAAAGACTTTCCGCAGCACGGGTTTGGGAAGAAAGTAGCGTCCTTGTGAACGAATCCAGTGGGTGTGATCGGGTGAAAGACCGCCGGCAGGAACGACACAATGGACGTGCGGGTGAAGTTCGAGTTTCTGCGACCAGGTGTGCAGAACGCTGAAGAAGCCGATTTCTGCACCGAGGTGCTTGGGATCGCGCGCAACTTCGAGAAGGGTTTCGGCACTGGTGCGAAACAGGAGATCGTAGAGGACCTTCTTGTTCTGCAACACCAACGGGGCTAGATGACGGGGAAGCGTGAAGACCACATGAATGTAGCGCGTCGGGAGTAGTTCCTCCCGACGCGCTTCGATCCAGCGGTCACGGGCAGCCGTCTGACATTTTGGACAATGCCGATCGCGACAACTGTTATACGAGATGGTCGGCGGTGCGACACCGCGCAATGGCCCGCAGGACTTTGACGTGCTTCCAGCGGATCCAGTGACGGCTTCTTTCGATGAATGCTTCTCCCGCCGCGCGGACGATATCGGCCACCTCGAGGAGTGGCCGGCTCATCTACTTCTTCTGCGGTGACCTGTCTTTGAGCTTCAGTGCGTCCAACGGACTGGCGGTCGCTTGCAGATGGCGCTGTGAAAGATGCAGGTAGATGGTGGTCTCTTTTAGGCTGCTATGGCCCATCAGGATCTGAATGGTGCGGAGATCAGCACCAGCCTCGAGCAGATGAGTTCCGAAGCAATGTCGAAGCGTGTGGGGATGGGCACCAATCTGGATTCCCGCTCTCTTGGCGGCGTTTTGGCACGCATGCCAAGCCGTTTTCGTATTGATCGGCCGATCCGCGCTGTGGCGGTGGTTGCCCGGAAAGAGCCAGACCCTGGGTCGTTGCCCTACGCGGTACCAATGCTCACGAAGCTCCTCGAGCAACTTGAGACTGAGCATCACGTCCCGGTCTGATGTGCCGGGAAAAGTTATGTACTGTGGACCCGGACGGAATCTACGGAGACAAGCCCCTGGGAGTGATTGTCCTGCACATAACTATTTGCCTCTGAATGAAGCGATGAGCTTGTCTGCGGGTCGGAAAAGGCCTCGTTTCAGAGTCGGTGGTAGGACGGCCTCAAGCATTTCGCGCTTCTGTGAAGGGTCCGTCCGGAGGTATACCTCAGTGCTCTGAATGCTTTCGTGCCCGAGCCAGAGGGCTACTTTGCGGAT
>QHXE01001010.1 GCA_003222835.1 Acidobacteriota bacterium
AGACACCTTCGCATGGAGCTGGAGCTCGTATGGGTCTGCCGCAACCGCCTGCATCTGGGATAGGTAGTGGGCGAGGAGCGAGCTTGCAAAGGAGTCTCCGGAGCCGGTGAAAATGATGCCCGAAGGGTCAAGGTTGCGAAAACGGTCATCTTTCCCGAGTTCGCGAGCGAATGCTGGAAGGTCCTCGACTTGGTTGTGGATTTCTTGCTCCATCGCATCTAGCGAGGATGTCTTATCCAGCGTTCTCTGTTGACTCTTGCCTATAGATACCACCAGAATAGGTCCATTTCTTCCCGCATTGCTTGCATTGGAGGTTGAATCCCGTCCGCCAACCGTCCGGGCTTCGTATCTCGCCGGTTATGGCGAGTTCTCCATGGCACGAGCAGCGTGGGACAGTCCTTGACAAGACGCTTTCGATGGCTCGTTGGCGGAATAAATGCAATTGGTGGTCTGACGCGTTGCTTTCGGAATTCGAGGAGAATTTCGCGGCGCGGCTTCAGTTATTCTTATATGCTTTGCCCCGTCATACGTAGACTATAGGTATTTCGAATGGTCCGGCTGGATATTCGAAAACTGAGAGCGTGAAGAAAAAACGTCGTATAAGGTCATGGTGGCCTTCGGCGAACAGACCTACACTCTTCTTAGCGATGAGGCTCGTGCCCGAGGAATAACAATCCAGGAGCTTCTCCGTGCGGTCGTCATACCTGACTGGTTCAAGGTAAAGTACGAGCCCGTTCCGAGACAGAATCCTATCATTGAACGGAGGACGGGAGAGGAAGAGGCTGTAGTGCACTCGTTCTCAAACAAGCTCAGATACTAGCTTCACTGAACCAAACTCCTCTTTTTCATTCGATCAAAAGGCCGTACATGTCCCAGAAACATCACCGAGGGTTTAAGATGCATGCAGGCTCTGAAAACCGCTGGCCTGGGTGCTGTGACGCCGCTTGAGCCTAAGGTCAAAGTCGCCCCTCAAAGCGTTTTCTACGCTTTGCACACTCGTGACGGGACTTGCGCATCGGGTTGCGGGGTTTCTCAAACCGGCGTCGCCGAAATAGTTTTCGGAGTCGAAATTGTCGAATGGGACCTCTGTTCTGCCTGTCTTTCTCGGACTGGTTTCCTCGGATACTTCAACTCCCTGCCTTTGGCGACCCCGCGAGAAGCGGAGGAAATCAAAATACTCCTGGGAATCTCGAATGAGACGTTTGAAAGGCAGAACCGAGCTGCCCCGCCCATAAACTAATTTCGAGAATTCAGGTTGGTGCTAGACCAGCTCATCCAATAGAGGCAAAGACCAGCTTTGAGCTTTTTCGAAGGCGCAGCGATTATCAATATCTCCATGGCTCAACATTATGACTCTCCTTCTTCTCGTCGGATAGACAGCATATGAGCATGGACAATATTACGAAGCGGTTCTGCCCAAAGTGCCATTCTGAAAACATTATTCTCTGGATGGGTGGCTACACTGGGGCAATGTACCGGTGTCCGGACTGCGGCTACACCGGACCAATAGTCATCGAGACCAACGACCCTATTCCGTCTGGGCAATCCGAAGAGCATCAGACCGAATAGATCGCATTGGATTCGAAGATTAGGAGTTACTCATACGGTGCACTCGGTTTCTTCACGAATTCACTAATTGTCGAGTTTCAGTTCTGCTGTCTTATGCCGACCCTTGAGATTGCTGAGCCGGGCAGGATTCTTTGAGGCGGTCTGAAAGCTGGTTTTTCCGTTCCAAGGATCGATATCTCGAAATTGGATATTCTCGACCCTGGATATGTCTTGATTCAGATATATCTGTGGATAGCGCCGGATGTGTTCAGATGT
>QHXE01000024.1 GCA_003222835.1 Acidobacteriota bacterium
ACAATGTACTGATAATTGCTTTGTTCTCGCTCGTCGAAGCGCAGCATCCTCGTGCCCGGCACGTTTGCCATTTCGGTCTGGTATTGGTGATAGTTGCGCCGATTAACGGATACAAAGTCGTCCAGGCTTTCGAGCCCCGTCAATCCCATCACGGCGGAAAGCTCGCTCATCTTGCCGTTAATGCCAATGTAGATGACGTTGTCGTATCCTGAAAACCCGAAGTTCTTCATCAAGCGGATTCGAGCCGCCAACTCATCGTCGTTGGTAGTAACCGCGCCGCCCTCAAACGTGTTGAAAAACTTAGTGGCGTGAAAACTGAATACCTCGGCATCGCCAAAGCTGCCCAGCATCCTTCCATTGTGTGAGCACGCGAGACCATGCGCGGCATCGAACATCAGCCCTAATTTGTGACGATTGGCAATCTCCGCCAAAGCATCGGTGTTGCACGGTTGTCCCCACAAGTGCACGCCGATGATGCCGCTGGTTCGCGGCGTAATTAGCTCCTCCACACGGCTTGGGTCGATCATGTGATCGTGCGGGTCTATATCACAAAACACAGGCGTAACCTTCTGCCATTGGAGCGCGTGGGCAGTCGCAATAAAAGTGAAAGAAGGAATAATGACTTCGCCGCTGAGACCAGCGGCACGAATAGTAATTTCCAGGGCGACTGTCGCATTGCACATCGCGATGCAGTGTTTGACGCCCAGAAAATCAGCGAGGTCCCTTTCAAGTTGTTGGACGTAGGGACCATCATTGGTAAGCCACCTTCTATCCAACAGATCGTTGATTCGTGCCAAGAGTCGTTCACGGTTAACCGGTTCAGACATCGATCAACCCAGCGCTAATGGTTTTAAGAGTAGTTCAAATCTTTCTTGTCCCAGCGTAACCTCAAGTCCCTCATGACCAGGAAAGGTAAGCGCACGAACTAACCTTAGCAAATCTCGACTACTCATCTTCTCCCATTCTGCCTGCTGCTTAAGTTCGTAGAACTCTCTCTTCCTATGATAAGTTCCCCCAATAGGTTGTGGATGTGCGGGGATATTTCTCCCATCAATGATCCGCGGCAAATATTCAAGGAAGAGATTTTCCTCGGCCTCCCTAACTCTCTGAAAAAGAGAACCGCCGGTGTCGCTGTCATTATACTGAACGCGAATCTGTGCAACTATTGGCCCCTCGTCCACACCGGCAGTTATCTCATGAAGAGTTGCTCCCGCTGGTGTTGCTTCCCATAGTGCCCAAAAAATCGGGTAATAACCTCGCCCCCAGGGCAAGTAGCCCGGGTGAAGGTTGTATACCTTGTGATACTTGGCTATCAGGTCTGGCTTCAATATAGCTTGGTAATGAAGTGAGAATCCGACCCGAGCAGGAACGTAAGGAACGGAGTTTACATTTNAGAGTGATTACCTGTTCGATTTGATCGGTTGGCAGACAGTTAAGTGCCCAAACACCTATGTCACTTCCAAGCAAAAGATCTATCTTCATCGTGACTTCACTGCGCCACCCGGTAATTATCGGGTATCAGTTTCATACTCAACCGATGTACGTATCCCCAGTCGGACACGATGAAACTCATCATGTTTCATCGTTGTGTCTCGTAAGCATATGATTCCTGATACGTTTCGCTTCTCCTCGTTTCAACAGCGCGATAAGCCATCCGGTGAACGTGGCCAGATCGATTGCGATGGTGATAAGCAGGACATATGCAAACCTCAAAGGATTGAGAAGCCAGACAGGATCTCGGCCCTCGCGGTGGAACCAAATGTTTTTGCCCACGCGGGCTAATTGAATTGCCATCGGAACCAGCAGCCACCACGCACTCACAAATGCCGCAAGGGCCAGAAAGGGCAGCGAAAAGAGATAGAAGCGCAACACTCCATAGTGCCAACGTCGTTTTTGTCCGGCCCAGACATTCGCGCTGGAAAAAGAAACAAATCGGCGGATTGTGCGCCACAAGGTCGCGCGAAGCTCCCAATGTACCACGGCCTCCGGAGCCCAACCCATCTTGTGACCCTTACGCTCAATTTCGTCAAAGAATATCAAATCCTCCGAGGCACGGAGATCAGGGAATCCTCCAACTGAATACCAGGCTTCTCTCTTCATCAATGACGAGGCGATGAAAGGTCCGCGTACGCTTCCGCCGGTTGTCTGAGTCTTGGGCGGGACGTAGGCAATGGATGCGCATTCCTTGAAGAAGGAATCGGTCTCAGGTTCAAAGTTGCCACAAATGATTTTGAGCTCGGGTTGCGATTGCGCAATCTCGACGAGGCGAGCAAGCCACTGAGGATCGAGCCGGATGCCCGCATCGGTTAAGGCGATCCATTCGTGACGAGCATTCGCAATGCCGATGTTGCGCCCGAGTCCGGGGGAAGCTTTGGAAGCTTCGATGACACGTAACTTTGGATCGTCAGGTTTGCGCGTTTGGGCTGCGATACTAGCCAGCAACTTTTCGATGCTTGCCGCTTCATCCCGGACAGGGATTACCAGCGATACTTCAATCTTCGCTGCATCATTGGCTGGCTGCGTTTGCTGTTTCTGTGGGTTGTTATCCATGTAGCTTTAATCGGATGGGAGGCGCACCTGAAAGTCTTCTCTGGATTGACACTGATCGGGCGTGCGGATGACGTTCAAAGGAACATTACCGTAGAAGGAAGCCCAGACCGTGAATGTGCTCGGCGGTCCGATGAGGTAGTCGCAACGGGCGAAGGCATACATGTCCTCAATCAGATGATGCGAGCCGAAGGTAAACCGAAATCTCGAAAACAGTTCCGGGTCCTGAGGCCAATCTGAACATATCAGGAATCCTACGCGTGCCTCTGGAAAGAGGCGGACGATCTCATCCATCATCTCAGCGTAACGAACAGTTGGGTAGAAGTACTGCCGGACGTTTGCATAATATAAAATACCTTGGCGGATATGTACTCCGACCAGGATGTCAACGTCCTTTCGTGCACGTTCAATAACCGCCTCAACATTCTCAAGATAGTCCTCCCGCGGCCGAAAAAATTCGCGGATAGCATCCGCGTTCTTCTGCAAGGCCGGGATGTCGCGAAACAGCCAACCGCGCAGTAGGAGCAGTTGTCGCGGTTTGAGCGAAGCGAGGAACGCTGGATCGCCGACATTAATTTCGGAACGCCAGTCTCTGATAGTGATCTGTCGAATGAAAGGCAAATCAAGTCTTAGCTTGGAAAGAATCCGAGCCGTAAAATGGACCACGTGATAAAGGAATCGGCGTCGCCGGGGTGTGGATCGAATGCGTGATTTCGTGGCTGGAAATCGACAAAACAAATCGCCGGCGGTAGCAGGAAACATATCCGCATAATTATCAAGCGCCGTATTCGCAATTTTAAGATTGCTCTCGATCGCGCGCCCGATGAGGTTCGAATAGACATACAACATATTTCCCAACTGCCCCGGTTTGTTCGCAACTACGATCATAGGTTTACGTTTTCATATAGCGCATCGAACTCCGCCATTCCTTCGTCACCTCGGTAAGACACAATAATGTCAACGAGTTTGAAGGATCGGTTGCGCAAAAAATCATCGACCTCGTAATACTGGCAGGCATTTTTGTAGAGCTGATGATTGTCCATTTCCGTCAGGACAAACCTGGTCCTTTCCAGCATCCGCGCCCCACCCTTGAGGATGTCAAGTTCTGTTCCCTGTGTGTCCAGCTTAATGAGCAGCACGCTCGGTGTATCCCTGAACTCGTCGTCGAGGGTGGAGACTTCAACCCTAGCTTCATCCTCCTCTTTGAAAGAAGCTTGGAATATGTCCGGCATTCGCTCAACTTCCTTAACGCTTATTTCATTAAGCGACGACGACACGTTATTCGCCGTGACATGAAGCACGCCGCTGCCTCTCTCTCTTCCCAATGCGATTTTCTTGATATGTATTCCTTTGTGAGTGGTGGCTACCTTATCCAGAGTAGGCCACATTCTGGGGTTTGGTTCGATGCAGTAAATCGGCCGATTCTTAAACTCCGTGGCAAAGTATAGCGAGGTGCCACCGTCGAAACCTCCGACGTCTATGATGATTGAATCGGTGGGAATAGGACCATGACGCTTGATATACCGCGTCGACCAGTATAAGTGCTCAACCCCGCTGGTAAAGAAGACTCCTTTGACATAATGAAGGATTCTGAGATTCATCCTCAGCGGGAAGAGATAAAGAGCTATGAGTTTGTTTGCGATGCTCCTAAACATCCGGTTCGACTGTCCGCGTTCGGTGGTTGTTAGTTACTGCTCATTACCCGCGCCACTTTGACCTCTTGTATCAGTCTGGTTTGCTCTCATGACCGCGTAGATGTCTCCAAACGACCGGGCCCCTTCCAGGTCAGGCAGAACGTTTTGCGAGAACGTCTTGTAATCCACATGATCAGGCAAGACGAAATCAAGTTCCTCGCCCAGACAATAGTTATATAAGTAATTTGCCGAAATCTCGTGTAACCTCTCGATGCACCTCGTAGCCTCGCTGATTATCAGTGGAGTGAACTCGAAAGACAGCATGTGTACCGGCCAGCTCAGCCCATTTAAGACACTCAATTCGAATCCCTCAACATCAATTTTGATGAAACTAGGAACGCCATAGGTGGCGATCATTTGATCCAGAGTCTTGGTTGGGATCGTAATCGTTGCGTCCCACGTTTCCTTGCTGAACAGTTGTTTCCCGACGTTTTGGATAAACTCGGCGGACATTGAAGACAGGTCGTGAGAGCTGCTTTGATAGATGAAGGCATCTCCCTCTGTGGCACTCAGCGCAATCGGCTCTATCTTCACGTTCGATTTGAATTTGAAACGAGACCGTAGATGTGTAAGGCACAGTGGCTGTGGCTCAAAAGCCACGACCATCCCGGCGAGTTGCGAGAAAATCGCGGAACGCTGGCCGATGTTTGCGCCAACATCGAATACAAGATCGTCGTTGCCAATTATCGTAGCGTAAAATGCCTTCTGTGAGACGTCGCGTTGATTGCGGCGAAACCTGAGCTCGTTGATCTTATAGTAAACTCCAGCCTTTAACAGCAAGTTTTTGAGCAGCGCTTTCATGCGAGATCCTGTCACACTTCACCTATCCAGGAAAACCATCGTGAGGAAATGGCTCTCGAAGATGCTTCACCTCGGTAAATTCAATTGCATGCGATTAGTCTAAGGCGGAATCCCGGCAAGGGCAGAGCACGATTTCCGCACGGTATAATTAGTTTCTGGCTCGATGTTTGAATCACAATGTAACTGCCATAGTGACGGTAGCGGCGCGGTCAACGTGGGTATGGAGCTGGTCCGCGATCCAGTGGTAAGTTCGTTCGAGCCCCTCTTCCAGAGAAATCTGCGGTTCCCACTTCAACACTTCGCGCAGGCGCGTGTTGTCGCTGTTCCGACCTCTCACACCTTGAGGCTTCGTTTCATCGTAACGCTTTCCAATATTCTTGCCGGCGAGACGGGCGACGATGTCGACCAGTTCATTGATCGAGATCATTCGATCCTGACCCAAATTAATTGGATCGCGATGGTCGCTGCGCATCAGACGATAAATGCCTTCTACGCAGTCGTCGATGTAGCAATAGGAGCGGGTCTGCTCACCATCGCCCCAGACTTCAATTTCATCGTCGCCATTTGCCAGCGCCACTTTGCGGCAAATCGCCGCGGGTGATTTCTCTCGGCCTCCGTCATAAGTTCCCAGTGGTCCAAAAATGTTATGGAAGCGGACTACTCTGGTGTCTAACCCAAAATCTTCCGTGTAGTGGCGGCAGACGCGTTCCATGTAAAGCTTCTCCCAGCCGTAGCCGTCTTCAGCATCCGCCGGATAAGCATCCTCTTCCCTCAAGGGAGTCACGTCCGTTTTATCTTGCAAGTAACCCGGATAGATGCACGCGCTCGATGTATAAAGATAGCGCTTGACGCCATTAGCTCTTGCCGCTTCGATCGATTGCAGATTCATCAGCGTATTATCGCGAACGATCTCGGCCTTGTGGCTTTCAATGAACCCGATGCCACCCATGTTAGCCGCGAGTCCGTAAACTTCATCGACGCCTTCCGTCGCCTGCAAACAGTTCTCCGGCTTCGTCAGATCCAGAAGGGCAAATTCGTCCGCAGCGGTTCGTTCGTACTCCGGCTCTTTCACATCGGCGCCGCGCACCCAATAGCCATGCTCAACCAGATACTTCGTCAAATGGTGCCCAATAAAACCACCGGCGCCAGTCACCAGTACTCTCACTTGTTTAGACATATATTGCAGAAACTCCTGATAATCGAATGGTGCGCTTGAAAGGATTGAAAGTTACATGATGAGCCGCGCGATTTCAAGTTAGCACACGCGGCGGTTAGGCACTGCGACAACCGCAAGTTGGTGGTCGATTACCGCAAGTTTCTAACTGATGTCGCCTTGCGCGAAGCTCCAAGCAAAAGCTCTGCGCGATATAGCGGCGATCAGAGCGAAGCGATCATATGCCTAATGTAGCTAATAGCTTCTTCGGTGTCTTTACGAAGTGCGTATGTCTTCATCTCATCGATCAGTTCAATGAGTTTTACCCACTTTGGTTGGGCGCAAGAATTAGAATTACGAAGTCTTGAACGCAAACCGGCCATACTCTCCCAAATGCTTAATTGCCTGAATGATGGACTTGCGATGAGCGAGGCCGATCACTCCGCTCACGATCGCGGTCAACGCGAAAGCTCCGATGTTTTCCCCTCGCAGCGAAGCATAGACGGCGCCAAAAAATATTGGCAATGTTGCTTGTAAGACCCACGTGCGCCTGGGGACAATCCGCCAATGAACCAGGTAAAAGATCATGCCGAGGTTCAGACCGGAGGCGACGACCGTACCCCAAGCGCACCCGAGCAAACCGAATCGCGGGATTAACATCCAGTCTAAGACGACGTTAGCAATTGATCCTAACGTCGCGCCAATCAATATTAAATACGTTTTTGAATTGCTTGTAATGAGCGGTCCATAACCCATCAGCCACGGCCCGGCGAGCGCGCTTACGGCCATCAACGGCCATAGCAAAACGGCGGTCTCTTCAAACTTGGATCCAAACACCAAGGGCACCATATACGAGCCAATTGTCGCCAGTAGCGCGCACGCGATTGTCCAGAGCAGAGTGATGAATGGCAAGACTTCACGGATAAAACGCTCCGTACGGTCTTCCCGCTTGGCCGTTTGAAGGGTAATGAACAGCGGCATCAACAGCGTTCCGGCGAGCAGCGGCAATTGCTGCGTTAGGCCGGCGAGTTGGTAAGCCACGGAGTAGATGCCCAATTTTGCTTGCGAGAGAAAGTGGGTGATAAAGAGCGCGTCGAGGTAATTGCTCGAGAGATAACCTATGAGCGTCGTTGGAATAATCGGGATCGAGAAGCGTAGCATCCGACTGAGCAACGCGGCATCGACTCGCACCGCGGGCCAGATCAGTTTTCTTAGCTTGATCGAACCGACAAGGCTGGCGCCCGCGGGTCCCAGTACATAAAGCCAGCTAACGTTCCAGACCGAGATGCTTCCGCTGAGCGCCAGATAGGATAGAACCAGGAAAATCAGAGCGCGTTCCAGCGCCAACAGCCATCCCTGCGCGCGCATCAACTTCGCTCCCTGTAGTGCTTGTTGGATATGTATCCACCAGACGTTCACCAGCAGCAGCGCGAGAACGAGCCAGGTCGAATTTGCCGGCAGATGTAGGATGCCTGCAAGTCTTGGCAACCAGAATGGCGCTGTGGCGAGAACCAGCACCAGGTTTGGGGCCAGAATGATCAGGCGCGTCCAAAAAGTTGAGGCAATCTGTCCAGTGCGAACAAATTCTTCACAGCCGTATCGAGCCACGCTGATGCTGGTCCAACTCACTGCGACCATCATGGCGATTTGCGCCGCGGTGATGAGCGCCACCACGCCACCGTATCCTGCGGGACCCAGATAGCGGGTTGCTAACCAGACCGAAGAAAATGACAGCAGCGAACCAAGGGCTTGCGCGCTTATCAGGGCCAGGTAGTTCTTTGGCGCGTGTAGCAGATCCCAGGCAGCATTCTGACGACTGGCGTCGCGTGGAAACGAGGCCGGTTGGGAGCTCGTCCGGCTGACTTCGTTTCCCTCGACGACTTCAGATAGTCGGCTTAATTTGCCGGTAATATCTTCACTGAGCATTAATATCGTCCTTGATTCTCAAGGAACCTTCCCGAGGAATCGTCGAATGCTAACAAGATAATGAGCATAATTATAGTTCGGAATGATCATGCTGACCCTGGGCAATTGCATGTTGGTTATTTAAGTTGACGGATAATAAAGGCGGTGTTAGCGTACCAGGAAGCGGGAGTTGCACAAAAACGAAGTCTCTTGGATAGAATCTATAGATGACTTCAGCTCTGCCGTAGCGTTGCCCTCAAACAATCCTCGACAATTCATGACCAGAATGTAAGCAAGAGACGCTCTATGCTCGCGGCACGACGGTTTTTTCTTTACCTGGTGCTCACAGTCATCTGCGGCGCGCAGTCGCTGGCTCAACCTGACGCGCCGAAGCCGGTGTTAATTAGCCAACCGGATTCGACCCGCGCTATTGCTTTGGAGGCCACGACGTTTACTAACGAGCCATTCTCGCTGACACCATTGTCCCGTTTTCATGACCCGGACCCCCGCACGCGGATTTTATTATTTGCCCTGAATCTCAATTTACAATCTGGGGAAGATTTAACTGCCGTCACGGCGGACGCGGAGGATATCGCGCATCGTCGTTACAGCTTGAGAGTCGAATTCATAGGAGAAGTACCGGGTGAGGTGTGGATGAAACAAGTGACTCTGAGGCTGAATGACGATTTCATCGATCCCGGCGATGTTCTAATTGGGATTACATATCGTGGAATGGCCAGCAACCGAGTTCGAGTCGGCATAGGCCACGTCGGTGGTGGCCCACCCGACGATAGTGGCGCTGGTCCAACGCCGGCCCCGCCGTACAATATTAGTGGTCAAATCAAACTAGGCGGAATCGGACTCGCCGGTGTTTCGGTGAGGCTAAGCGGCGCGCAGGCCGGGACGTTAACTACTGATAACAGTGGCTCTTATTCATTTACGGTGAACGCAGTTGGCGACTACGCCCTGACTCCATCCAAGACCTACTATAATTTCGCCCCCTTGGCTCAGGTCTTCGACAACCTCAGTACTAACCAGAGCAACATCAACTTCACTGCCGCACGGCAAAACTATGCAATCAGCGGCCAGGTTCGAGACGATAACGATCAGGCCATCGCCAGCG
>QHXE01001011.1 GCA_003222835.1 Acidobacteriota bacterium
ATGACCCGGTTGCGAATGTTCGATGGGTTGAGCGGCCTACCCACGCGATTTGGAAAGACCAAGCCCGCGGTTCGACCGGCGAGGAACTCCTTTAGAAGAGCAGCTACCTCTGGGGAGATGTCAACAAAGCGCACCGAGTTCGCCGTCTTGAGTTCTGGGGTCAGTTGCTTGCCTTTCGCCTGCTGGATGATACGGACCGTGGTGAAGTCGTCCAGCAAGTCCTTGATTTCAAGGCCGAGAAGCTCACCGATGCGGCACCCTGCGGAGGCTGCGAGGATCATCAGCATCCGGTGCTTTGGACTCTTGACCCTGGCAAACTCTGTCATGGTTTCCGCCGTGATCGATGGTCTCCTTTGCTTCGAGGTTTCTACGAGAGGCAGGTCCAGTTTGTTTGCATCCCATTTTTGAGGATAGAGTGGGTTGCCGTCCGCATCTTCAGCAGATGCAATGACCGCAGCTGCCATGCGAAAGTAGGAATTGACCGTCTGCGCTGAAAGCCCTCCAGCATTCATCCTCGTTACGAGAGCTTTCATTGTTGGGTATTTTGCCGTTTCGTACAAAGGGAGATGCCCTACTTCAGGCAAGATCCACTTGTCGAAGGCCGCCTGGATGGTTGGAACCGTGGTAGCGCGGATCGGCTTGCGCTTCCGCGTCTGCGATTGTTCGAGCCAAAACTTCGACTGTTCTTTGAACGTGACACCGACTTGCTGTTTGACAACGCGGTTGAAGTACTGCGCGGTGTCTACTTGGGCGTCGGCGATGATTTCCCTCGCCCTCCTTTCCCGCTCGCTGCGATTCAAGGAACCGGGACCAGAGATTGGGCAGATGCGCTCACGCGCGAGCGCTCTTTTCTCCTGACCCTCTAAGTCTTTCCAGAATCGCACGACGAACCACTTTCCCGATGATTCAATGTGACCGTTCTGACCAGTTCTGCGTGACAAGGCTTTGCCTCGTTTCCGCTTTGCTGGCGTCGCTTTCGCGACTGTATCAGCGACGTTGCCTGGCAGCAAGTGGCTACTCGACTGCATTCCAACTGTTTGGCAACCTGCGAATTGGATCATCTGGTTCATGCGTGGGCTAGTGGCCACCGTTGCGGAGTCTTGACTGAATATTGCTCAGCAACACTGCAATTTTTTCGCCTTCCAAGAGAGATTCGAATTCATTCGCCACCTGGCTCGCAGGACCTCCTGCGAAGAGATTGGTCGGCGTTCACAGCTCCCCGTCTGCTGCCTGCCGGAAATACGATTTGTTTGGGTCGTTGAAATAGGGCTTGAGGTAGCAGAACATCGGCGGCATCGGATTGAGCCCGTCGTACGCAATCGTCACGGATTGCGCGTTGCGCAGCTCCGTGAATGTCTTCATATCGAAGCGATAATCGCTTTGCTGGTAGTAGGTCTTCGATGTAGTGAGGTTGGCCCTGTTGGATTGGGCCTTGCCCGTCAGGAGACTGACGTGGGTATCGTGGCCGGTTTCGGAAAGGTTATAGCCAATCTTGA
>QHXE01001012.1 GCA_003222835.1 Acidobacteriota bacterium
CGAATCCCACATCGAGCAGCTTATCATCGAACAGAATGCCGGCGCACATTCTCTCCTTGGTCAGAACTGAGCCGCTGGTGCCAAGGAAGGTGAGCTTCGGCATGTGGGATGTAATCGAGAGGCGAGTATTTGGATTTGTGCTGAATCAATTTCTCTTGATATCAACGGAAATGTCGCGAAGAGGGTTGAAAGAAGCACGCGCTGAGGAATCCATGGGGCTAACGCTTTAAGTAAGCAGACAAAAACGACTTGCTGTCAGTTGAGATAATCCTTGGATAAGAAAGCCAATCCGCAGACAGCTAAAATGCTGGCAGAGGTTCCACTCTTTGCTGGCTTGAAGGGGAAGCAGATCAAGTCGGTTGCAAGCGCGTTCGCCAGAGAGCGGTCCTACGACGCTGGAGAGATTATAGAGAAGGAGGGGGGGTCCGCGGTTGCGTTCTATCTCATAACAGGCGGGTCGGTCGAGGTCCGTAAGGGAGAGAAGCTGGTTACGAAGCTGGGTCGAGGCCAGTTTTTCGGAGAGATGGCGCTGATCGATAAGCAACCGAGATCCGCCACAGTGGTCTCTGCGGAATCCGGAACTAAGGCGCTGGTGATGCCACTCTGGAACTTCAAAGCGGCGATTGAAACTGATCCCAAGATCGCCATGGGCGTCATGAAAGAACTCGCAAGACGCCTGCGCGAGACGACGAACGCTCTCACCGAATAGGCGTTCAGCTGGCTGTGGCGCGAGATCCGAGTAGGCCCCCGGGGGGTCGAAAAGATTTTCGCATCGGCGAGAAATCTTTTTCTTGAAAACCGGCGAATTCAGCCCAACCTGTCAGAGATTATTATGTGGGAGTTGATCTTGGACAGAAACGCGACCATTCAGTTGTAGCGGTCGTTGAGAAGAGGGAGATCCAATACTATCTCATACACATGAAGCAGTTTGCACTCGGAACTGAGTACACTCAGGTCCTAGAATATCTTACTCTCGTTGGAGAAAAGTTTCGGACAGTACACAGCTACCATATCGACCGGACGGGCTTGGGAGAAGTCTTTGACGAGTTCGCCCGAAAACATGGTCTGAAGAATGTGATGGGAATAGTTCTGACTATGCAGACGAAACAGGAAGTCATGACCTGCCTAAAGCAGATCACGCTAGACAAGAGGCTCCACCTTCCAAGAGATCGAGAATTGGAGAATGAGATGAACGGCGAGATTTCTGAACAGACTAAGACTGGAAAGACAAAGTTCTACCACCGGTCGGGGACACACGACGACCGTCTATGGGCACTCGCACTGGCAGTCTATGCAGGAAGACACGACATCGTACATTATCACCCAGTCGGACAACTGCCAAGACAAGAAACTCCGGAGCATAGAAAGAACAGCCTTCGCGTGGGCCCTCTTTTCACAAATTCCAATCTGACAGGATACGATGACAAATGTTAAATTGACAAGTTGGCCTTTTGCAGCTCGGTAAGTATGACCAAAGAAGTTGCATGTGCCCAGTGTGGCTTCCGAGTACGAGCCGATTCAGACGACGAGTTGGTAGAGGACTTCCAGCAGCACAACAAAGCGTTTCATAACATGGACCTAAGCCGGGAGCAAATCCTGGCCAAAGCCAAGACCGTCCAAGTAGCAACCGCCTAAGAGAAAACGTATCAATCCCTGGCGAAACAGTTCTCGGCCTCAGAGCAGTAGCTACCAGCCCTGCCTGGATGAAAGGTTCATTGAGGTGTTCAAGAGGGCAGGGTTCAACATGTGACTTGTAGCCGTTAATCGATGTTATTGGCCTCGAATAATTTCGGCGAACTAACCCAAAATCCATATCCGCTAAGAATTGACGATGATGATAGTATTGGATCCTGAACACATCCGGTCGGCTCACGAGTTCGTGAAAGAGATGCTAGAGATCTCTCCTACTCCTCCCACTCGAATGGTCGGGGTCAGGCTGCTAATTGCTTGCGATATGTCATGATCCGATAATATCGTGGTCCGAGAATGTCGGAGTTCGAAAATATTTCGTTTCGGAACATTCGTTTTATTCTTG
>QHXE01001013.1 GCA_003222835.1 Acidobacteriota bacterium
TAGCTTTGAACGATGCGGCCTGTCTCAGCGGTTCGATGGCCTGTGAGTATTGGCCTTGATCGTTGTAAATCCAACCAATCTCATAATACGCCGTTGCGTAATCTCGGCGGATCGAAATTGCCCGGCGATACGCATCCAGCGCTTCGGGATATCGCTTCAAACTGCGATACGCGTAACCCAGTTCCTTGATAGACACGGCGTCATTCGGATTCAGCCTCACTGATTGCTGGAGCGCGGCAATCGCCTGGTCATAGTCTTCACGATCGTTGTAAATCCAGCCCATGTGATAGTACGCGCCGGCGATTGGTTTTAACTGCACCGCCCTGGTGTAAGCTTCGAGGGCGTCGTCGTACTCCTTGGCTTCAAAAAAATCGTCGCCTTGCTTGTTGTATTGCTCGGCAGTGATTCCTCTGCGAACTGGTGCTGTCGGTTTACGAACCGTGGCCGGCCGGCGCGTGGTCGTGCGTCTGACTGGAGCGCGACTGGTCGATTCGCCACCAGACGTCGCCCCGCCGCTGGTTGCGCCGCCGCCGCTCCCAGTATCGTGTTGGGCCATGGCCACGCCGGCGGTTAACGAGAGCATGCCGGCCAAGGTCAAAAGCGATAAGCATCGAATGATAGTCATTGGGGTAAACTCCATGTGTTAAAGTATGCGGCCAACAAAACCGCGGGAGCAACGCAAAGATTATAGAGTGAAGTTAGCCCGATGCAACATGTCACCAAGGATTCAGTGTGTCAAGATTTTGTTGGTAAACGCCCTCTACCTTTGGGAGAGGGTTGGGGTGAGGGCCTAGCGACGAAACCCAAAATACTTTTTTCTCCTTTTTTATCGGAGCGGACAGGAAAAAGGATGGAGGAGAGTTTTCTTTTCTTGTTTACTCAGCTACGCCCTCACCCCGGCCCTCTCCCAAAGGGAGAGGGAGTTACCTACAAATTCTTGGCACACTGGTTGATTCGCAACCATTGGCTTCTCCAATCAGTTCGTCGTATGTTTTCCAGGTTATGAATAACAACACTTGGCCTTCGCTGGTTCTCGGGGAATGGCAAGACACGCTCGCGACGCTGCACATGTGGACGCAGATCGTCGGCAAGATTCGACTCAAGCTGACCCCGCTCGTCAATCATTGGTGGAACGCGCCGCTGTATGTTTCGGCGCGCGGAATGACGACTTCGCCAATGACTTACGAAGATCGCATCTTTGAGATCGAATTCGATTTCATCGATCACCAACTGCGCGTCGAGTGCAGCGACGGGGCGCTAACCACGCTGCCTCTACGCCCACAATCAGTCGCGGATTTCTATCGGGAGCTTATGACGGTGCTTCATGATTTGGAGATAGACGTAAAGATTTGGCCCATGCCGGTCGAGATTCCAAATCCGATTCGTTTCGATCAAGATCATACCCACAAGACTTACGATGCCGAGTATGTCAATCGATTCTGGCACGCGCTCGTTAACAGCGACGAAGTCTTCAAGGAGTTTCGCGCGCGTTTCATCGGCAAAGTCAGCCCGGTGCATTTCTGGTGGGGCAGTTTCGATCATGCGGTCACGCGCTTCTCCGGCCGGCCCGCACCGCCCCGCGAGGGCGCCGACAAGATGACGCAAGAGGCTTACTCACAC
>QHXE01001014.1 GCA_003222835.1 Acidobacteriota bacterium
AGATAATTACCTCTACGCATCTTTGCGTAACCTGCACATCTCGCAACTGCGCCGCGCCACGCGAGCGCGCTTTGAGCAACTCTCAGTGATCGAGTACGAGTCGGCCAGATTGAGTCTGCATTCAGTCGCTCATGGACGTGATTTGATTCAGGCGCAGGACGAGTTGCGTCGCATATGTCGCTACGCCTGTGCGCGTAAACAGACGGCGAATGCGGCCAGCGTTCTGATTCTTCGCTTCTTCCACGGCTACTATCCGACTGAGATTGCCAAAGTGATCCGCAGGACGCGCGATGCAGTGGACAAGCGTCTGCTTGCGGCGCGCGTTGAAGCAAAAGCATTCCTTGAGAACTCTCAGTCGCTGGCATTTATCGATGGACCAAGCCACTCTCCGACCCCTGAAGTATTCCCCGCCAGATTCGCTCGGACCCCGGGCGATTTCTTGCTCGAACTACAAGAAACAATTTTCCAGTCACGACCGGGAGAATGTTTAGACCGTGAACAGCTTAAGCATCTTTACGATGCGAATCGTCAAGCGCCAATCGCGCGCAAGCATCTGGCACATATCGTCGGCTGTCCGACTTGTCTTGATGCGGTAAACGCACTGCTCGGTCTACCCCTGCTAACTGAACGCTATCCCACAGACACTATGGACAAAGACAAGAAAAAGGGCGGCGGCCCACCGGGTGACGGCGGCCAAGGTGATAAAGGGGCGGACTCGATTCGCAAATCCTTAAAGGAATGGGAGCGAGAAGCGCGCGAAGCGTTTGAGCACAAACCGCAAGAGCTTTGCGTTTCGGTGAATGGCTATCTCCTGGGCTCACAGTTGATAGGCGCCGAATTGAGTGAGTTGACGCTGAATGTGACAGCGGACGAGCGAATCAGCTTTTGCGAGGTGTTCAGCGAGCAAGGCATTCGGCTGATGATGATGAACGTCGAAGAGTTGCCGCCAAATGGTCCTGGTGAGTTGCACCAGCGCATAGAGTTAAGTGAAGCGCGCTCGCTTGAGTCTTCTCTGCTAT
>QHXE01001015.1 GCA_003222835.1 Acidobacteriota bacterium
CCTCGGTCGCGCCAAGAGAATAGTCGTCGATAAGGACAACACGACGATCATCGAGGGCGCGGGTAAATCAGCCGACATCGAAAGTCGTGTGAAGCAGATGGCGAGCTTAAAAACCTTGTGCAGGTTGGGAGTTGCCGGTCCGCATTCTTTTCAGTGGCGGTCGATCCTGCTTTGACTAGCACAAGTTTGTCGTGCGGCTGAGGCGGGACAATTGAAAGTTTGGACGATTATGGCCCGTCTTAATTGTTAGGTATCCTCAGCCTCATGTTTACGACGCGAGCGGTCGCGAAAGATTGCGACGGCAATCAATACGATAAGAGCTACGAACACGATGATGACAGCAAACTTCACGAGCGCCAGCAGGAAACCAACCATTGTAATCAACTGCTTGAGTAAGGCCACGATCAGAAGAACGAGTGCGATAACGGCGCCGCCGCGACCCAGAGCTGTTAGGATTGCCATAAATACCTCAAGTGAGTAAGTAGTATAAGCGCCTACTTGAATCGTGCCGAATTAAGCTGGCGTCGGCTGACCTGCGTCGGAAAATCTCCGGTCCCAAATCTCGCCGCACCCGGCCAGGTTGTAACTACGGAGGGCGGCGGGTTATTCACGTCGAAACCCCGCAACTCTTCGCGCCGGCGCCTTCGCTTCAAATAATCGAATAACATGTACGCGCCCAAAACAACGAGAGCTACCGGCAGAGTCCGGCGCACCGGAAATTGCACGCCTAAAAGCGTGTGCGCCAGAAATACCGCGCCCAAAGCGAGGAGGGTCACGCCCCAGGCGACGGGATTGCCATAGAGTTGTCGTGTGATCGCGTCTTCTTCGGCGTCCGGCGCCAAACCGGCGCGCATCAATTGCGCGGTGCGACACGCATCGACCGCGGCAAATAACCAGGTACCAACTACTCCCAGTACAAAGAAAGCCGTGCCGTCGGTAACGACCGCCATTTGAAAGAAGCTGGCAAAGATGGCGAAATGAACAATCGCCTTCGAAGTTTGGCCATTATAAGCCGCGCCCAATCCCGGAACGAAGAACGAAAGCAACGTGGCCACGAAAGGCGAAGTCTTGCGACGAATGACGTTAGCGTCCGAGGTGCGCGATTGCTGATAGCGCAGCATCTCGACACCGGCGACGATGCAGTCCTGGCAGAAAGGGAATCCGCGAATGCGATGATCGCACGCAAGACAAAGCGGCCGTGCACATTGGCTGCATTGCACGGTGGCGGCATTCTTTTGATGATAATTGCAGTTCATTAGCCTATTTATGTCAGACAAACTTCAGTT
>QHXE01001016.1 GCA_003222835.1 Acidobacteriota bacterium
GAAGCTCGCGCATTCCTCGGTCGATGCATATGAAGCAAGGAACTGCTCCAGATCTCCCGCGTTGTGCGTATCAACCAGTTCTCGCAATTCCTCCTGGGCCGTTGCGTCGAGCCCGAGGCTTCCGACGATGCCGTTAAATATTTCCAGGTCGTTGATCGTGATCGTGTAACTACCATCGAGCCCTAAGGAAGAAAGAATCTCCACCGCGATAGCCAATACTTCCATGTCCGCTGCGCAGCCGTTGCGGCCAATTAGTTCACATCCGATTTGGGTTGATTCTCGCCGCCACTCGGCGTGAGATTCCGCGCGCAGGCGAAAAACCGGAGCCGCGTAAGAAAACCGCAAAGGTCGTTCGCGTTTAGCCATCAGAGTGGCGGCCGCGCGCGCAATGCCGGAGGTCACGTCCGGCCTGAGGGCCAGCAGTTTACCGTCGGTGTCGGTAAACCTGAATGCATCTTGGGCTTCAATCGATCCCATGCCTCTCTCGAAAAGCGAGTAGTAGTCTACGGTTGGCGGCGTGATCTCTTCGTAAGACCATGCCTTGAAGATGGACATCGCCGCGTGCTCGATGGCTCTCCTCAAGTGCGCTTCGCTCCCGAAGTAGTAGCGAACTCCACTGGGAATGGCTGAAAGTGACTCTGACATGTCTGGCTCGTTCCCTCTACCAAAGTGAGACGGAGTTGTTTACTGGATCATGAAAACCGCAAAGCGAAAACCCGCCGCCGGATTTATTCAGGCAGCGGGCTTCAAAAGAAAGCTGATTGTGTTTTAAGTTACTCTTGCTAAAACTCTCTGACCACAACCACTCAAGCGCCGCCTCGCCGCCCATGATGATGAGCGTGATGGTGCGCGTGGTGGTGATGAGTTCGGATGTTCATAATTCTGTCGCGGAGTTTTTATACGCGAACCGGCCGGGGCCTGTCAAATGTGGAGGCGTGTGTCAATCCCTTGTTTTCTCCGATTGCCTTCTGGTCGCCGGTGTGATAGGGTTTCGCGCTCTAGCGGCATTCAGGATGGTTGGTTGAGTGCTTTAACACCCGCAACTCGGTTTGCTTTCCGCCGTTAATCTTCAAGCAGGGTTCTTGAGATCCTCTAGTGGGTTCTTAATTTAAGGCCTCGCAAGTTTAGTTTATACCAGTCGCCTACGTCGGCGTCTGTTACTTTCGCGGTCACCATGCGGCCCCCGTTTTTCGAAGTACGCGTGGACTGATCGACAGGAGCAGAAGGATGATCCGAGACGACCGTTTCTATGCCTTTATTGTTGCCCGCACATCCAGATCCAGAGCCCATATCCGCCGCACCTGTGTACACAAACGCTGGCTTAAAGCTGGCGCGCTGATGCTGGTTGCGGTCCTGGGCGGTTTGATCTACGGCTTCTATGGGCTCACGCAGCAAGCGCAGCATCTGCGCATTGATCGCGAAAATCAAAAGCTGCGCGCTGAGAACGAAAAGCAGAAGCAGGAATTACAGAACCTGAACAACCGCGTGGACGCTGTGGAAGATGCTTCGCGCAAGCTAGCCGAAATGTCCGGCGCACAAAAAGACGCTCCACCAGTACGAGGTCAGGGCGGA